>JAEXBT010000115.1 GCA_023393895.1 Pseudomonadota bacterium | reverse complement strand
ATGCGGCAGATGCAGCAGGGCGGCAGCAAGGGCGCGATGTCCTTCGGCAAATCCCGCGCCAAGCTGCTCTCCGACGACCAGGTGAAGGTGACCTTCGCCGACGTCGCCGGCTGCGACGAGGCCAAGGTGCCGTTCTTCTCCATTTCCGGCTCCGACTTCGTCGAGATGTTCGTCGGCGTGGGCGCCTCGCGCGTGCGCGACATGTTCGAACAGGCGAAGAAGCAGGCGCCCTGCATCATCTTCATCGACGAGATCGACGCGGTCGGCCGCCATCGCGGCGCGGGCCTTGGCGGCGGCCACGACGAGCGCGAGCAGACGCTCAACCAGCTGCTGGTCGAGATGGACGGCTTCGAGGGCGGCGAGGGCGTGATCGTGATCGCCGCGACCAACCGTCCCGACGTGCTCGACCCGGCGCTGCTGCGCCCGGGCCGATTCGACCGGCAGGTCGTCGTAGGCCTGCCGGACGTCAAGGGCCGCGAGCAGATCCTGCGCGTGCACATGCGCAAGGTGCCGCTGGCCGATGACGTCGAGCCGATGATCGTGGCCCGCGGCACGCCCGGCTTCTCCGGCGCGGACCTCGCCAACCTGGTGAACGAGGCGGCGCTGTTCGCGACCCGCGAGAACGCCAAGAACGTGCGCATGGACCACTTCGACAAGGCGCGCGACAAGATCCTGATGGGCGCCGAGCGCCGCTCGATGGCGATGAGCGAGGAGGAGAAGACGCTCACCGCCTACCACGAGGCCGGTCACGCCATCGTCGGGCGAATGGTTCCGGAACATGACCCGGTCTACAAGGTCACGATCATCCCGCGCGGCCGCGCGCTGGGCGTCACCATGTACCTGCCGGAAGGCGACAAGTATTCGCTCAACAAGGTGGCGATCGAGTCGCAGCTGGCCTCGCTGTACGGCGGGCGCGTGGCCGAGGAACTGATCTTCGGTGCCGACAAGGTGACCACCGGCGCCTCCAACGACATCGAGCGCGCGACCAAGGTGGCGCGCAACATGGTGACCAAGTGGGGCCTGTCGGACGAGCTTGGCCCGATCACCTACGCCGAGGACGAGGAGGAAGTGTTCCTCGGCCGTTCGGTGTCGCAGACCAAGCACGTATCGGACGAGACCGCGCGCAAGATCGACGTGGTCGTCCGCGGGATCCTTGATCGCGCCTATGCGCGCACCACCGACATCCTCACCGAGCACATGGACAAGCTGCACGCCATGGCCAAGCTGTTGCTCAAGTACGAGACGATCGATGGCCCGCAGATCGACGCGATCATGGAAGGCCGCGAGCCGCCGCCGCCGGCCGGCTGGTCGCCGGGTGGCCCGGCTACCGAGGAGCCGAAGACGATCAACCTGGGTGGTGTGCAGCCGACCGCATGATGTCCGGCCAAGCCACGCCCACTCCGAATCCGCATACGACGGCCGAGGCGTGGGGTCGTTATGCCTCCGGCGCAGCCGGGGGCGGGCTGACGATGGTGGGTTTGGCGTTCGCGCATGCACTGCTTGGCGACCCGCCGGTCGCGATGACGCTTACCCTGCTTCTCATCGGCTCGCCCCTGCTCGCATTCGGGGTGTATTGCCGTCGCAAGGCCGAGCAGTGGCCGGAATGACACGGCGCGGGGCGTTGGGCACCCGCTGATGTTCGACACTTCGCCGCAACTCGACTGCGCCGGTCGCATCCTGAAACTCGATCGCTGCCGGGTGATGGGCATCGTCAACGTCACCCCCGACTCGTTCTCCGACGGCGGCGCGCACGACACCGTCGAAGCCGCCATCGCCCATGGCCTGCAGCTGGTGGAAGCGGGTGCCGACCTGCTCGACATCGGTGGCGAATCCACCCGGCCAGGCGCGGCGGAGGTGCCGGTCGACGAGGAACTGCGCAGGGTCATCCCGGTGATCGAGGCGCTGGCCGCACGGGTCGGGGTGCCGATCAGCATCGACACTTCCAAGCCGGAGGTGATGCGCGCCGCGGTCGCGGCCGGCGCCGGCATGATCAACGATGTGTATGCCCTGCGCCGCGAGGGCGCGCCGGATGCAGCGGCCGAAAGTGGTGCGGCGGTGGTGCTGATGCACATGCTCGGTGAGCCGCGCACCATGCAGTCCGAGCCGCGTTACGACGACGTGGTCGGCGAGGTGCATCGCTTTCTCGCCGAACGCATCTTCGCCTGCGAGATGGCCGGCATCGACAAGAGGAAGCTGGTGGCCGACCCGGGCTTCGGCTTCGGCAAGAGTCGGGCGCACAACCTCGAGCTGCTGGCACGGCTGGATCGATTCACCGAGCTGGGCGTGCCGGTGCTGGCCGGACTCTCGCGCAAGCGCACGCTCGGCGAGCTGACCGGTCGCGAAGTGCCGGCCGAGCGCGTGCATGCCTCGGTGGCTGCGCACCTGATCGCCGCGCAGAACGGTGCGCGGATCGTCCGCGTGCACGATGTCGCCGCCACGGTCGACGCGTTGAAGGTCTGGGAAGCGGTCGCCGCAGTGCCGGCGCCGCGCGCGGAACGGGCTACGCCGGTAATCGACTGGCCGGAATGACCACACGCGGGCTGCGGGTACACTCGCCGCATCGCCACGGGGATTCCGCATGACCGCCAGCACGCCGCTCCTGATCACCTTCGGGCTTTACCTGGTGGCGATGGTCGCCATCGGCTTCATCGCCTGGCGGCGCACGCGCGACTTCGACGATTACATCCTCGGCGGGCGCTCATTCGGCGGCTACGTGACCGCGTTGTCGGCCGGCGCGTCCGACATGAGCGGCTGGCTGCTGATGGGCCTGCCGGGGGCGATCTACCTGACCGGCATGAGCGAGGCATGGATCGCGGTGGGGCTGGTCATCGGCGCCTACCTCAACTGGCGTTTCGTGGCGGGCCCGCTGCGCCTCTACACCGAGCGCAGCGCTGATGCACTCACGCTGCCGGATTACTTCACCACGCGCTTCGGCGAGAACGGCAAGCTGCTGCGCGTGGTTTCGGCGCTGGTGATCCTGGTGTTCTTCGCACTCTATTGCGCCAGTGGCATCGTGGCCGGCGCCCGCCTGTTCGAGAGCGTGTTCGGCCTGCCGTACGCGCAGGCGCTGTGGTGGGGTGCTGCGGCCACGATCGCCTACACGGTGATCGGCGGCTTCCTTGCGGTCAGCTGGACCGATACCGTGCAGGCGACGCTGATGATCTTCGCGCTGATCCTGACGCCGCTGATCGTGATGTTCGCCGTCGGTGGTCCGCAGGCCAGCATCGCCATTGTCGGCGAGCAGGTCCCGGGGAAACTCTCGTGGATCGGCGCCGGCGGCGCCATCGCGGTGGTGTCGGCGCTGGCCTGGGGCCTCGGCTACTTCGGCCAGCCACACATCCTTGCGCGTTTCATGGCCGCCGAGAGCGTGCGCACCATCCCGCAGGCGCGGCGCATCGGCATGACCTGGATGATCCTGTGCCTGGCTGGCGCGATCCTCGTCGGCTTCTTCGGCATCCCCTATTTCCTTTCGCATGCGGACCAGGCTGCGCCGGTGACCGCGAACCCCGAGCGCGTCTTCATCGTGCTGGCGGAAACGCTGTTCAACCCGTGGATCGCCGGCGTGCTGCTGTCGGCGATCCTCGCGGCGGTGATGAGCACGCTGTCCTGCCAGCTGCTGGTGTGCTCCAGCGCGCTCACCGAGGATTTTTACCGCGGCTTCGTGCGGCCCCATGCGGGCGAGCGAGAGCTGGTGTGGGTGGGGCGGGCGATGGTGGCGCTGGTCGCGCTGGTCGCAATCTTCATCGCGCGTGACCCGGACAGCCGCGTGCTCGGTCTGGTGAGCTACGCCTGGGCTGGATTCGGCGCGGCTTTCGGTCCGGTGGTGCTGCTGTCGTTGTTCTGGCGGCGGATGAACGGGTGGGGCGCTCTGGCCGGCATCGTGGCGGGGGCGGCGACGGTGATCCTCTGGAAGCAGTACGCCGGCAGTGCGCTGTACGAGATCGTGCCGGGCTTCATCGCGGGCACGCTGGCGGCGGTCGTGGCCAGCCTGTTGAGCCGGGCGCCTTCACCCGACGTGCTGGCGACCCACGACGCGGTGCGCGCGGAACTGGCGCAGACCGGCTACTGATGCCCGTCGATCGTCGCCCGCCGGCGATCGCGGTGATGGGCCCGACCGCGTCGGGAAAGACGGCGTTCGCACTGACGCTGGCCGACCGGTATGGCGGCGAGATCGTCAGCGTGGACTCGGCGCTGGTGTACCGGCGCCTGGACATCGGCGCGGCCAAGCCGACCCCTGCGGAACTCGCGTGCGCCCCGCATCACATGATCGACCTGCGCGAGCCCTGGCAGCCGTACTCGGCGGCGGAGTTCGCGGCGGGGGCGCGCGAAGCGATCGATGGCATCCTCGCACGTGGGCGGATGCCGATCCTCGCCGGCGGCACCGGCCTCTACTTCCAGGCATTGCTGTGCGGGCTGGCGTCGATGCCGGAGGCTGATCCGGCATTGCGCGCGCAGATCGCGGAGGAGGCTGCACGGGGCGGCTGGCTGGCGCTGCACGAACAGTTGGCGAAGGTGGACCCCGAAGCCGCATCGCGCATCCATCCCACCGATCCGCAACGGATCCAGCGCGCGCTTGAAGTCTGGCGGCTGACCGGCAAGCCGATCTCGCAATGGCAGCGGGAAGGGGCCGCAGCCCATCCGCGGTTGCCGGCGAAGGTGCTGAAGCTGGTGCTGGCGCCGGTCGATCGCGGCAGTCTGCACCGGCGCATCGAAACTCGCTTCGACACGATGCTGGACGCGGGCTTCCTTGATGAGGTGCGTGGACTGCGTGACCTACCGGAACTGCGTGACCACCCGGCGCCGCTCGACCTGCCGGCCATCCGTGCGGTCGGTTACCGGCAGGCATGGGAGCATCTGGACGGGCGGTTCGATGCCGCGACGTTCCGCAACCGCGCCATCTTCGCCACCCGCCAGCTGGCCAAGCGCCAGCTGACCTGGCTCCGCGGCCAGCTCGATGCGCGCTGGTTCGATCCGCACGCCGATGCCGGGCGGCTGGTCGAAGCGGTGCGCCGTTTCACGCACGCGTGAGCCGGACCGTGCGATACACTCGGGGGTCCGGCCAAGTGGGGGCCGGCCTGGATTCACCAGAACAACAACAAACAAGAACAGGGGAAAGACGTGTCGAAAGCCCAATCCTTGCAGGATCCCTTCCTCAATGCGCTGCGCCGCGAGCGCGTGCCGGTGTCGATCTACCTGGTCAACGGCATCAAGCTGCAGGGGACGATCGAGTCCTTCGACCAGTTCGTGGT
>JAEXBT010000068.1 GCA_023393895.1 Pseudomonadota bacterium | reverse complement strand
CTCGACGGCCATCTGGAAATGCGCCTCGCGCGGCGCTGGTGGTGGCCATTCCGGCGTAGCCTCGCCACGCGCGGGCAACCGATCCCGGCCTTCATCCCGGAAGCCAACGCGTTCGCCCGGGCGCTCGCGGCGCGTCATGGCGGCATCGCGATGACCTCCTTGCCGGAAGTGCTGTTCGACATCCCGATGACCGCCCACTGCCTCGGTGGCGCCGGCATGGGCGCGGATGCCACGCAGGGTGCCTGCGATGCCCGCGGGCGCGTCTTCGGCTACCAGCACCTGCTGGTCTGCGACGGCTCGCTGGTGTCGTCCAACCTCGGCGTCAACCCGAGCCTGACCATCACCGCGCTGGCCGAACACGTCATGGCCGGCATCCCCCGGGCCGCGGGCAGGTCATGGGAGGATGAGGCACAGGAGACCCGACCATGACAACGAAGACAACCGCCGGCGACGCCGCCCCCGACACCCTGCGCCCGGATTTCGATGCCCAGCGCACCGCATTCGCCGCGAGCCCATCGCGCAGCCTGGTGGAGCGGTGCGCGTCGCTGGATGCGCTGGCCGATGTCGTGCGCCGCCACGAACGCGCCCTGGTCGATGCGATTTCGAGTGATTTCGGCCAGCGTGCCGCGCAGGAAACGCGCATCCTCGAATGGATGCCGCTGCTCGACGAGATCCGCCACATCCGTGCCCGGCTGCCACGCTGGATGCGCCCGGAACGGGTCGCCGCCAACTGGACGTTCCTGCCCAGCCGCGCCCGCATCGTCAGCCAGCCGCTGGGCGTGGTCGGCGTGATCGGCGCCTGGAACTATCCCCTGCTTCTGAACCTGTCGCCCCTGGCCAACGCCCTCGGCGCGGGCAACCACGTGATGATCAAGCCGTCCGAGCGCGCACCCGCCACCGCGGAGCTGCTGCGCCGGATGATCGCGGAGACTTTCCCTGCCACGCAGGTCCACGTGGTGACCGGCGGCCCGGACGTGTCCGCTGCGTTTTCCGCGCTGCCCTTCGACCACCTGCTGTTCACCGGCTCCACCGCCACCGGTCGCAAGGTGATGCAGGCCGCTGCCGAAAACCTCACGCCGGTCACCCTGGAGCTGGGCGGCAAGTCCCCGGCGCTGGTACACGCGGAGTTCCCGATCGACGAGGCGGCCGACCGCATCATCGGCGCCAAGCTGTGGAACGGCGGCCAGACCTGCGTCGCGCCGGATTACGCGCTGGTGCCACGAGACAGGCTCGATGCCTTCGCCGATGCCGCCATCCCGGTGATCCGGCGACGCTGGCCGGAAGCCGCGCGCAATCCGGATTACACCCACATGATCGATGCGCGCGCTTGGCAGCGCATGCAGGGAATGGTGGACGATGCCCGCGACCAAGGCGCACGCGTGCTGCAGCCGCAGCCGATGGAAAGCGCGAAAGGCGCGGGTGCGTTCCCTCCCACCCTCGTCCTCGATGTGACCCCGGCCATGTCGGTGATGCAGGAGGAAATCTTCGGGCCGGTGCTGCCGGTGATCGGCTATGACCGATTGGAAGACGCCATGGCGCAGATCCGCGCCGGCGATCGTCCGCTGGCGATGTACTACTTCGACCATGACCGCCGCCGCGTCGAGCAGGTGCTTGCCGGCACCCACGCGGGTGGCGTCACCCTCAACGATTGCATCTTCCACCTTGCCCAGCACCGCCTGCCCTTCGGTGGCATCGGCGCCAGCGGCATGGGGGCCTACCACGGCATCGACGGCTTCCGCACGTTCTCGCACCGCAAGGCCGTGCTGGCGCAAAGCGCGATCACCGCGCGCATGCTCGGCCATCTGGTCCGCCCGCCCTACGGGCCGATGACCGATCGACTGGTGCGTTTCATGGGCCGCCGCTGACCGACGGCGCAAAGAAAAACGCCGCACCCTTGGGGATGCGGCGTTCGATCTGCTGATAGTGGTAGCGGGGGCAGGATTTGAACCTGCGACCTTCGGGTTATGAGCCCGACGAGCTGCCAGACTGCTCCACCCCGCAGCAGAGAAGCGAAATTATGGGGGATTGCGCGTATTCATGCAAGCCCCCACGTTGCATTGTGTTCAGGCGAGGAAAACGTGGCGACACCAGGCCAGGATCGGATCGATGGCCACCGCCAGTGCCAGCAGCAGCAACGCGTTGACCGCGAACAGCGAGCGCATCGGGCGATCCGCACGCGGCGCCATCCCCTCCTCCTCCGGCGCCGGATCGAAGAACATCACCTTCATCACCCGCAGGTAGTAGAAGGCGCCGATCACGGCGAACACGATGCCGAGCACCGCCAACCACAGCATCCCGCCATTGATCGCGGCGGTGATCACGTCCACCTTGGCGAAGAAGCCGATGAAGGGCGGCACGCCGGCCAGCGAGGCCATGATGCACAGGATCAGGAAGGCCATCCACGGATGGCGCTTGGCGAGGCCGCGGTAATCGGCGATCTCGTCGGCCTCGAAGCCCTTGCGCGACATCAGCACGATCGCGCCGAACGCCGCCACGGTGGTGAACGCATAGACGACCGCGTAGAACAAGGCCGCGCCGTAGCCCTGGGCACCGCCGCCCGCCAGGCCCATCAGCAGGAAGCCGATGTGCGAGATGGTGGAATACGCCAGCATGCGCTTGAGGTTGGCCTGCACCAGCGCGAACACGTTGCCGACCACCAGCGAGAGTGCGGCAAGGCCGCCCAGCAGCACGCGCCAGTTCTCCGCCACCGGGCCGAGGCCGGTTTCCAGCAGGCGGTACGCCATCACGAACGCCGCCAGCTTGGGCGCGGCGCCGATGTACTGGGTGATCGGGGTGGGTGCGCCGTGGTAGACGTCCGGCAGCCACATGTGGAACGGCGCGGCGCCCAGCTTGAAGGCGATGCCGGCCACGATGAACACCATGCCGGCCAGCAGCAGTTCCCCGTTCTCGCCGGCCACGGCCGCGAGGCGGATGCCCGGCAGATCCAGCGTGCCGGTCGCGCCATAGACCAGCGACATGCCGTAGAGCAGCATGCCCGAGGCCAGCGCACCCAGCACGAAGTACTTCATGCCGGCTTCGGTGGCGACCGGGCTTTCACGGTCGACGGCCACCAGCGCGTAGGAGCACAGCGCCAGCATCTCGAGGCCCACGTACACCATCACCAGGCTGCCCGACGACACCAGCACCATCATGCCGAGGGTGCCGAACAGCATCAGCACCGGGACTTCGCCCTTGTAGATGCCGCGCTCGCGCAGGTAGGG
>JAEXBT010000052.1 GCA_023393895.1 Pseudomonadota bacterium | reverse complement strand
TGCTCGGTCTGCAGGTCCAGGCCCCACTCGACCGGGAAGTCGAACTTCTGCCCGGACTTCTGCAGCAGCGCCACCGCATCGCTGTATTCGATGCGTTCGAACGGCGCGTTGATGAAGCCTTCGAGCCGGCTGACCGCATCCTTCTGCACGCGCTCGGCGATGAAGGCCATGTCGTCGGCGCGCTCGTCGAGCACCGCCTTGAACAGGTACTTGAGGAACTCTTCCGAAACGCGCGCGTCCTCGGCCAGGTCGGCGAAGGCGATTTCCGGCTCGATCATCCAGAACTCGGCCAGGTGGCGCGTGGTGTGGCTGTTCTCGGCGCGGAAGGTGGGGCCGAAGGTGTAGACCCTGCTCATCGCCAGCGCGAAGGCTTCGACGTTGAGCTGCCCGGACACGGTAAGGAAGGTTTCCTTGCCGAAGAAATCGCGGGAGAAATCCATCGCGCCGTCCTTGCCGCGCGGCAGGTTGGCCATGTCCAGCGTGGAGCCCCGGAACATCTGGCCGGCACCCTCGGCGTCGGAGGTGGTGATGATCGGCGTGGAGATCCAGTAGAAGCCGTTCTCATGGAAGAATCGGTGCACGGCCATTGCCAGGCAGTGGCGGATGCGGGTGACCGCGCCGAACAGGTTGGTGCGCGGGCGCAGGTGGGCGACCTCGCGCAGGAACTCCGGCGACATCGGCTTGGGCTGGATGGGGTAGGTGAGCGGGTCCTCGACCCAGCCGACCACCTCGATCGCATCGGCTTGGATCTCCAGGCCTTGGCCCTTGCCCTGCGATTTGGCCAGCGTGCCGGTGGCGACCACCGAGCAGCCGGGCGTCAGACGCTTCACCTCGTCGAAATTGCCAAGCGCATCGGTGGCGACCACCTGGATTGGCGCGAAACCGGAGCCGTCGCTGACATTGACGAACGCCAGCCCCGCCGACGCCCGCACCGTGCGGACCCAGCCGCGGACCGTGACATGGCCGCCTTCGGGGAGATGGCCGGAAAGCGCGTGCGCGACGCTGGAAATCGTCATGGAATGAAAATCCGGGAACGGGAGACGCGGAAACGGCATGATAGCGGAAGCCCTGCGCGGACCCGGCGCGATGCATGCCCCCGAAGGAGACCCTGATGCGGCGTTCCGTTTGCCTTCCGTTGCTGATTTTCCTGGCGCTTCTGGCCGAGGCGGCCTTCGCGGCCACGCCGCCGCCGATCGAACGGGCATTGGCCGGACGGCTGACCGGGCTGGCGCTGGAATGCGTACACAAGGAATACCCCAACAAGATCGCGCACACGCTCAGGTCCGATGCCGACGCCGGCACGCCGCGCCAGCTCTACCCCGCGTTCTATGGCTGCTATGACTGGCATTCTTCGGTGCACGGGCACTGGCTGCTGGTGCGCATGGCGCAGCTGTTTCCGGACGAAGCCTTCGCCACCCAGGCACGCGCGGCGCTGGCCCGCAGCCTCACGACCGAGAACCTGCGCGGCGAACTGGCCTATTTCGAGCGGGGCGACATGAGCTTCGAACGGCCCTACGGACTGGCGTGGCTGCTGCAACTGGGGGCGCAGCTGCGTGCGGCCAAGGACGATCCGCAGATGCGGCAATGGGCCAGCGACATCGCGCCGCTTGAGCAAGTGGCCGCGCAGCGGGTGATGACCTGGCTGCCCAACCTGACCCGGCCGGTGCGGGTGGGCGAGCACGGCCAGACCGCCTTCGCCTTCGGCCTGATGCTGGACTGGGCGCGGCAGACCGGGCACGGGGAATTCGAGGCCCTGCTGGTCCAGCGCAGCCGCGATTTCCACCTCAAGGACATCGACTGTCCGCTGGCGTACGAGCCTTCCGGCATTGATTCCTTCTCTCCCTGCATCGCCGAGGCCGACCTGATGCGCCGGGTGCTGGCGCCGGCGGAATTCGCACGCTGGCTGGACCGCTTCCTGCCCGTCATCCCGCGTGGCAAGGCGCGCGCCGACTGGCTGGAGCCGGGCGTGGTACTGGACAAGACCGACGGCAAGCTCGCCCATCTGGACGGACTCAACCTCAGCCGGGCCTGGATGCTGGAAGGCATCGTCCGCGGGCTGCCGGCAGGCGACCGCCGCATCCCGTCGCTGCAGGCGGCCGCGGCGCGTCATCGCGAAGCCGGGCTGGCCGCGATCTCCGACATGCACTACATGGGCTCGCACTGGCTCGGTACCTTCGCCACCTACATGGTCGCGCCTCCCGGCCCTTGAGCCTGCGAGAATCACCCCCATCCACTAGGTATCCCGCTTCGCATCCATCGCATGGCCATCACCCTCGCTCCCGCCGCACTCGAACGCGTCCGTGGCTACCTCGCCGCCGAACCAGCCAAGGCCGGCCTGCGTTTCGGGGTCAGGCGCACCGGCTGCTCGGGCTGGGGCTATGTCATCGGCCTGGCCGATGCTGTGGAGGCCGACGATGCGGTGTTCGCACAGGACGGCGTGCAGGTGCTGGTCGATGCCGACAGCCTGCCGCTGGTCGATGGCACCGAGATCGACTTTCTGAAGGCCGGCCTCAACGAACAGTTCGTGTTCCGCAACCCCAATGTGCAGGGCGAATGCGGCTGCGGCGAAAGCTTCACCACCGATCCGGACCGCGCCGCCTGACCTGACTTCCGGCCTATGCGCCGTGCGGCGGTCCCGGATAGATTCGGGCCTTTCCGCATGGGGAGCAGGGCGATGTTGAAGCACGGCATGATCGCGACCGGGCTGGCGGCCGCGTTGTGGCTGGCCATACCCGCGACGATGGCCCAGCAGGCCGGCCCGGCCCAGCGCCTGCACGCCTTCTTCGACGCCGAATGGGAGCGCGGGCTGGCCGAGAGCCCGGAGCGCGCCACCTATACCGGCGACGGCCGCGCCAACGATCGCTGGGACGATGTCAGCCTGGCGAACATCGAACGGCGGCAGGCTGCAACCCGCAGGGCACTGGAGCAGCTGCAGGCGATTGACCGCGGAAGCCTGTCCGAGGCCGACCGGCTCAACTACGACATCATGCTGTGGCGCCTGCAGAACGCGGTGGAAGCGCACCGGTTCAAGCGCTACCTGATCCCGATCAGCCAGATGGGTGGCATCCAGAGCGCGGACGATATGTCGGAGGTGCTGCGTTTCGCCAGCACCAAGGATTACCGCGACTGGCTGGCGCGGATGCGTGCGCTGCCGCAAAAGATCGCCCAGACCCAGGCCCTCATGCGCGAAGGCATGACGCAGGGCTACATGCCGCCGCGGGTGCTGATGGAACGCATCCCCGGCCAGCTCGAGAAACAGCTGATGGAAGACCCGGAGAAGAGTCCGTTCTACCGGGCATTCCAGCGTTTCCCTGATGCCGTCCCGGCGGCAGAGCGCTCCCGCCTGCAGGCCGAGGCACGGCGGATCATCGCCGATGAGATCGTGCCGGCCTATCGGGGCTTCAACCGCTTCTTCAATGAGGAATACCTGCCGAAGACGCGTGAGAGCATCGCCGCCAGCGACGGCCCGGATGGCGCCGAGTACTACGCCTACGTCGCCCGCATGCACACCACCACCGACCTGACGCCCGACCAGATCCACGAGATCGGTCTAGCGGAGGTCGCGCGCATCCGCGGCGAGATGGAGAAAATCCGCAAGGAAGTGGGCTTCGACGGCGATCTGCAGGCGTTCTTCGCCGATCTGCGGAGCAATCCGAAGTTCTTCCACAAGACTTCCGAGGACCTGTTCGTCGCCTACGAGGCCATCTCCAAGCGGATCGATCCGGAGCTGGTGAAGATCTCTCGCACCCTGCCGCGCATTCCCTACGGCGTGCGTCCGATCCCGATGAACACCGCGCCCGACAACACCACCGCCTACTACCAGCCGCCCGCCCATGACGGCAGCCGGGCAGGCTTCTATTACGTCAACCTGTATCGCCCGGAAGTGCGCCCGACCTGGGAAATGATGGCGCTGTCCCTGCACGAGGCGATGCCCGGCCATCACCAGCAGATCGCACGGGCCATGGAGCTGGGCGACCTGCCGAAGTTCCGCCGCACGGGCGGGTTCACCGCCTACTCGGAAGGCTGGGGCCTGTACGCCGAACGGCTGGGCTACGACATGGGCCTGTACGACGACCCGTACGACCGCATGGGCCAGCACGCCTATGACATGTGGCGCGCGGGGCGGCTGGTCGTGGATACCGGCATGCACGCCAAGGGCTGGAGCCGCTCCCAAGCGATCAAGTTCTTCATGGACAATTCGCCCAAGACCGAGCAGGACGTCACCAACGAGATCGACCGCTACATCAGCTGGCCGGGACAGGCGCTGGCCTACAAGATCGGGCAGCTGAAGATCTCCGAGCTGCGAGCCCGCGCCGAACGCGAACTGGGGTCGAAGTTCGACATCCGCGACTACAACGACGCGGTGCTGGAGACCGGTTCGGTGCCGCTGTCGGTGCTGGAGGCGCGCATCGACGGATGGATCGCCCGGCAGAAGGCTGGATGAGCCGGGTTTGCGCCTAACCGCTTGATCCTGCATAATTTCCGGCTCCCGTTTCGACGGGGGCTTTGCCCGAACGCGTCTCCCTCCGAGGGACGATGGCCGAGGGCTGTCGGGCCGGCAATTCCGCCAGGCCGATATCCACAAGGAAATCAACAACATGCGTCATTACGAAGTCGTGTTCTTGGTCCATCCGGACCAGAGCGAACAGGTTCCCGGCATGCTTGAGCGCTACAAGGGCCTGATCGAGAACGCCGGCGGTACCATTCACCGCCTGGAGGATTGGGGCCGCCGCATGCTGGCCTATCCGATCAACAACCTGGTCAAGGCTCACTACGCGATGTTCAACATCGAGTGCGAGCAGGCCGCGCTGAACGAACTGGTCGACAGCTTCCGCTTCAACGATGCGGTGCTGCGCCACCTGATCATCAAGCGTGACGAAGCGGTGACCGAGCAGTCCCTGATCATGAAGAACAAGGACGAGAAGGGCGACAAGCCCGAGCGTGGCGAGCGCCGCCGTCGCGACGAGGAAGCCGGTGAGGCCTCCGAGTCCAGCGACAACGACGACAACGCCGAAGCCGCCTGAGCGATCAAGGAAACCTGACCATGTCCAAATTCTTCCGCCGCCGCAAGTTCTGCAAGTTCACCGCCGAGGGCGTGACCGAGATCGACTACAAGGATCTCAACACCCTTCGCCAGTACCTGACCGAGACCGGCAAGATCGTCCCGAGCCGCATCACCGGCACCAAGTCGCGCTATCAGCGCCAGCTGGCCACCGCGGTGAAGCGCGCGCGCTACTTGGCCCTGCTGCCCTACACCGACAACCACGACGTCTGATTGCTTCGCCAGCCTGACCTGGCGTTGTCGGGCCTCGGGCGCGCAGCCCTCATTGAGGGTCTTTCAATCACGGGCCTGCGCGCTTCGCCTCTGGCCGCACCCGTGCTGGCTTTGCAATCCCTCGCGTGAATCCAACATCGTCCATCCGGACAACTCACAAGCTGCGGATCGCTATCCGCTAACGGAGACACATCATGAAGCTCATCCTCCTGCAGAAGGTGCAGAACCTCGGCCAGCTCGGCGACACCGTCGACGTGAAGCCCGGTTTCGGCCGCAACTACCTGGTGCCGCAGGGCAAGGCCGTGCCGGCCACCGCCGCCAACCTGGCCGCGTTCGAGGCCCGTCGCGCCGAGTACGAGGCGAAGGCCAAGGCCGCGCATGACGAAGCCGAAGCCCGCCGCGCCAAGCTGGAAGGCCAGAGCGTCACCATCAAGGCCAATGCCTCGAACGAAGGCAAGCTGTTCGGTTCGGTGACGCCACGCGACATCGCCGAGGCGTTCACCGCCGCCGGCTTCCCGCTCAACAAGAGCGAAGTGGTGATGGGCGAAGGCCCGATCCGCAACACCGGCGAGTACGAGCTGATGGCGCACTTCGCCGCCGACGTGGAAACGCCGGTCAAGGTGATCGTGGAAGCCGAACAGGCCTGATCCCGCATCAGGGTTCCGCGAGCGGACGCCTTCGGGCGTCCGTTTTCGTTTGCGCGATCGCAATCTGTGAGACGCGGCAGCCGCAGACTTATCCACAGGTTTTACCGAGGATGTTCCGTCGCGGCTCCACAGCCGCGCGGCCTAGCATGGAGGCATTGCATCGCCTGTCCTGGCGATGGCCGAACCCGAGAGCCGATCGCGCATGTCCAGCCGTCCCGAATTCGCCCCGCATGGCCGCGCCCAGGATCGCTTCGCCGATGCGCGCGTGCAGCAACTGCGTCTGCCGCCGCAGTCGGTCGAGGCCGAGCAGGCCGTCCTCGGCGGTCTGATGCTCGCGCCGGAGGCGTTCGACCGCGTCTCCGACCTGCTCGGCGAACATGACTTCTACCGTCGTGACCACCAGCTGATCTATCGCGCGATCCGCGAGCTGGCCGAGCGCAACCGGCCGTTCGACGCGGTGACGCTCGGCGAATGGTTCGAGTCGCAGGGCAAGGCGGAGGAGGTTGCCGGTGGCGCCTACCTGGTCGAGCTCGCCAGCACCACTCCGTCGGCTGCCAACATCCGCGCCTATGCGGAGATCGTCCGCGACAAGGCGGTGCTGCGGCAGCTGATCGAGGTGGGCACGGGCATCGTCAACGATGCCTTCCAGCCGGAAGGCCGTGAATCCTCGGAGATCCTCGCCAAGGCGGAGCAGGAAGTGTTCGCCATCGCCGAGGCCGGCGCGCGCGGTCGCGCGGACTTCGTCGCGGTGACCGCGGCGATGAAGGAGGCGGTGGAGATCCTGCAGGAGCGCTATGACAGCGGCGGCAGCGTGACCGGGCTGCCCACCGGCTATACCGAGTTCGACGAGATGACTGCGGGACTGCAGCCGACCGATCTGCTGATCCTCGCCGCGCGCCCGTCGATGGGCAAGACCACGCTGGCGATCAACATGGCCGAGTACGCCGCGCTGAAGTCGAAGAAGGCGGTGGCGGTGTTCTCGATGGAAATGTCGGCCAGCCAGCTGGCGCTGCGCCTGATGTCCTCCGTCGGCCGGGTCAACGCCAAGCGCCTGAAGACCGGCGACCTCGAGGACGAGGACTGGAGCCGGGTCTCGAGCGCGGTGCGCATCCTGAAGGACGTCAAGATCTTCATCGACGACACGCCCGCGCTGTCGCCGGACGTCCTGCGCTCGAAGTCGCGGCGCTTGAAGCGCGAGCACGACCTCGGCCTGATCGTCATCGACTACCTGCAGCTGATGCAGGTGCCGGGCAACAGCGAGAATCGCGCCACCGAGATCTCCGAGATCTCGCGTTCGCTCAAGGCGCTGGCCAAGGAGCTCAACGTGCCGGTGATCGCGCTCTCGCAGCTCAACCGCTCGCTGGAAACGCGCACCGACAAGCGCCCGGTGATGGCCGACCTGCGCGAATCCGGCGCCATCGAGCAGGACGCGGACGTCATCGTCTTCATCTACCGCGACGAGTACTACAACAAGGAAAACTCGCCGGACAAGGGGCTGGCCGAGATTATCATCGGCAAGCAGCGAAACGGCCCGACGGGTTCGTTCAAGCTGAAGTTCTTCGGCGAATACACCCGCTTCGACAACCTCGCCCACGACAGCATCGGCAGCTTCGAATGAGGGCCGCGCCGCCAACAATGGCGGCATGCGCGACGCCCTCCAGCAGCGACCGACCCGCATCGAGGTCGACCTCGACATCCTCGCCGGCAACCTGGCCTCGATACGCGCCCATGTCGGCGTGCCGGTGATGGGCATCGTCAAGGCGAATGGCTACGGCCATGGGCTCGTGGAAGTCGCGCGAAGGCTGGAGCGCGAGGGCGTGGACCAGTTGGGCGTGGCCTTCGTGGAGGAGGGCATCGCGCTGCGCCGTGCCGGCATCCGTGCGCCGATCCTGGTGCTGGGCGGCATCTTCGGTCCGCAGGTCGGGCTCTACCTCGACCACGACCTCGAGATCACGGTGTCCTCGCTGGAGAAGCTGCGTCTGGTCGAGGCGGCGGCCGAGGCGCGTGGTCGCCGGGCCATCGTCCATCTCAAGATCGATACCGGGATGGAGCGGATCGGCGTGCACAGCTATTCGTGCGGGTCGTTCATCGAGGCGGCGGTCGCCTCGCCCTGGTGTGAACTGAAGGGCATCTATTCGCATCTGGCCTGCGCGGACGATCCCGCCTCGCCGATGACCGCGCGGCAGCTGGAGCGCTTCCTCGAGGCCTGCGCGCATTTCGAGCGGATCGGTGCGCCGACGCCGCTCCGCCATCTCGCCAATTCCGGCGGCGTGCTGCATTTCCCCGAGACCTGGCTGGACCTCGTGCGCCCGGGGATCATGCTCTATGGCGTGCTGCCCGACCCGGCCTCGCGGCGCACGGTGGCGGTAAAACCGGCGATGCGGCTGACCTCCAAGGTGATCTACTTCAAGGTGGTGCGTGAGGGGGCGACGGTCAGCTACGGTGCGACCTGGCGGGCGGAGGCGCAGACCCGAATCGCGACCGTGCCGATCGGCTATGGCGACGGCTGGCCGCGCGCGCTGTCCTCGCGCGGCGAGGTGCTGATCCGTGGGCAGCGCTACCCGATCGTAGGACGCGTGTGCATGGACCAGTTCATGGTCGAGGTGGGCGAGGGCACGGCCTTCAACGGCGACGAAGTCGTGCTGGTCGGGCGCGACGGCGAAGCCTTGATCAGTGTCGAGGAGGTCGCCGCGCTCGCCGGCACGATTCCTTACGAATTGCTGGTGCAGCTCAATGAGCGCATCCCTCGCCGGTATATCGGGCAGGCCTGATCTTCACCTCGTGCAGACCTAGCGGCGTGGCCGCTGAACAGGTTTGTCCCATTCACGTTCGAGCCACGTGGCGGCGCCTAGCCTGCGTCCGTCATCCCCACTCATTGCGAGGCACCCAAGCATGAACGCGATTACCAAGACCGGCATTGCCGCAGCCCTTGCCACCACCATGTTGGCGGGTTGCGCCACCTACACCGGCCAGACCAACGACCCGAACGACCCCAACCGCACCCAGCGTGGCGCGCTGATCGGCGCCGGCATCGGCGCGGTGGCAGGCCTGCTGGCCGGCAAGGACGCGACGGATCGTCGCCAGAAGGCAATGGTGGGCGCGGGTATCGGCGGCCTTGCCGGTGCCGGCGTCGGTGCCTACCAGGATCGCCAGGAAGCCGCGCTGCGCCAGCAGACTGCCGGCACCGGCGTGGACGTGCAGCGCGACGGCGACGTCATCAAGCTCAACCTGCCCGACGGCGTGACCTTCGACTTCAACCGCACCGAGGTCAAGCCGCAGTTCTACCCGGCGCTGAACTCGATCGCACGTACCATCGCGGAGTACAACCAGACCATCGTCGAGATCAACGGCCACACCGACAACGTCGGTACCGTGGCGGTGAACCAGCGCATCTCCGAGCAGCGAGCGCAGTCGGTGGCTTCCTATCTGGTCGGCCAGGGCGTGCAGCAGGTGCGCATGGAGACCCGCGGCTACAAATACCAGTATCCGGTCGCTAGCAACGATACCGACAGCGGTCGCGCACTCAACCGTCGCGTCGAGATCCGCCTGATCCCGCTGCAGAGCGGCAGCTGATCGGTTATCGATCACAACGTGCTGATGCAGGAAGGGCCGCAGTGATGCGGCCCTTCCCGTTCCCGCAGACGGGGTAGACGGATACCGCCCGTGCGACACTGTCCCGCCCGAAGGTGCCGCTGATGCTGCGCTGGTTCGAAAAGCTGATCGATCCGTTCGCGCCCGATGATGGCAGGATGCCGTCGGCGCGGATCTGGCCGTTCTACTGGCACTACCTGAAACAGGCGCGCTGGGTGCTGCTGGGCGTGTGCGTGGTCGGCTTCTTCGTTGCGCTGATCGAGGTGGCGCTGTTCGATTACGTCGGCCGCCTGATCGACCTCGCCACCCAGTCGGACAGCCCCCGCGCCTTCTTCGCAACGCATGGTCGCACCCTGCTGTGGATGGCGGTGGTGGTCGTGCTGTTCCGGCCGCTGGCCACGCTGATGCACGCGTTGCTGGTGAACCAGACGTTGGTGCCCGGGTTGACCGGCCGGATCCGCTGGCAGCAGCACCTGTACGTGTCACGGCAGAGCCTGACCTTCTTCCAGAATGATTACGCCGGGCGCATCGCGCAGCGGATCATGCAGACCGGCGCCTCGTTGCGTGAGTCGGCGGTGGAGATCGTCGATGCGCTTTGGTACGTCTTCATCTACACCGGCACCGCGCTTTACCTGTTCGCCAAGGCCGACTGGCGACTGATGCTGCCGCTGCTCGGCTGGCTGGGCGGCTATGTGCTGCTATTGCGCTTCTTCGTGCCGCGCACGCGCCGGCGTTCGTTCGCCGCCTCGGAGGCCAAGTCGAAGTTCATGGGTCGGGTCGTTGATGGCTACACCAACATCGTCACCCTGAAACTGTTCCCGCATGCCACCCGCGAGCACGAATACACGCGCGAATCGCTGCAGGAGAACGTCGACAAAGTACGGGCGATGACGCGCCTGACCACGGCGCTGGACGCCTCGGTGACCAGCTGGAACGGATTGATGATCGCCGGCACCACCGGCATCGGCATGTGGCTGTGGTCGCAGGGTGCGATCACCGTGGGCGCGGTGGCATTCGCGTCGGGGCTGGCGATCCGCATCAGCAACATGAGCGGTTGGATCATGTGGGTGGTGAATGGCGTGTTCGAGAATATCGGCACGGTGCAGGACGGCATGAGCACGGTGGC
>JAEXBT010000116.1 GCA_023393895.1 Pseudomonadota bacterium | reverse complement strand
GCGTCTACCAGGGCATCCCGCACCTGCTGGCACCGGTGGTCACCGACATGAAGGAGGCCGCCAATGGCCTGCGCTGGTGCGTGGCCGAGATGGAGCGCCGCTACAAGCTGATGAGCGCGGTCGGTGTGCGCAACCTGGCCGGCTTCAACAAGAAGGTGAAGGACGCCGCCGACTCCGGCCAGCCGATCCTCGACCCGCTGTTCAAGCCGTCAGGGATGCCGGACGAGGCGCCGCTGCCGCTGGAGCCGATGCCCTACATCGTCGTCTTCATCGACGAGTTCGCCGACATGATGATGATCGTCGGCAAGAAGGTGGAGGAGCTGATCGCCCGCCTGGCGCAGAAGGCCCGCGCGGCCGGCATCCACCTGATCCTGGCCACCCAGCGCCCGTCGGTGGATGTCATCACCGGCCTGATCAAGGCCAACATCCCGACCCGCATCGCGTTCCAGGTCAGCTCCAAGATCGACAGCCGCACCATCCTCGATCAGTCCGGCGCGGAAACGTTGCTGGGCCACGGCGACATGCTCTACATGCCGCCCGGCACCTCGATGCCCGAGCGCGTCCACGGTGCCTTCGTCAGCGACGACGAGGTCCACCGGGTGGTCGAGCACCTCAAGGCCGGGGCGGGGGAGCCGGACTACATCGACGGCGTGCTGGAAGAGGTACAGACCATGCACGATGGCAGCACGATCGGCGCGACGGGCCTGCCGGAGGCCCCGCAGGCCGCGGGCGACGAATCCGATCCGCTCTACGACGAGGCGGTGCGCATCGTCACCGAGACGCGCCGAGCATCGATCTCGGGCGTGCAGCGGCGGCTGAAGATCGGCTACAACCGCGCTGCCCGGCTGGTGGAAGCGATGGAAGCGGCGGGCGTGGTCTCATCACCGGAACACAACGGTGACAGAAGCGTGCTGGCGCCGCCACCGCCGCGCGACTGATGGGCGGCATGCCTTTTGCCGCTCGTGCAAACATCTCGTCTGGACGGAGCCATGACAAGGAAGATCATCCCGCATCGCGTACCGCCTGGGTTCCAGCGATTGATCGCGTTGCTGCTGGTCACCGGCGCGGTGCCAGCCATGGCCCAGCAAGGCTGCGAGTTCATCACCCAGCCCAGCCAGCGCCAGCAGGGGCTGGTCTACGTGATCGCCCGGCGCGACGCGAGCACGCTGTCCACCGAGGAACTGAAGGCGCAGATCCGGGCGCTGCCCGGGTACGAGGGGCGCGAGGGCGTCGTCGAAGGCGTCCAGCGTTACGACTTCCCGGGCTACGGCGCGTTCGAGTTCTCCTCGGTCTTCATCCAGCCGAAGGGCGCCGGGCAGCAGGTCGCCGCCGGCTACGACACCGAGCCGGCGCAGGTCGAGGCCACGGCCGCGAAAATGTGCAAGGCCCTCGCGCGGATTGACGTGCCATGGGAGCGCAAGGCGCCGCCGCGGCCACAGGACCGCACCGCACCGCCGCCGGTGGTGAAGAACATCGAGGTCGTCGCCCCCGACGTCCCCTATTTCGTCACCGCCGCGCACCAGGCGCTGGGGGAGGGCGAGGCGACCATCACCGGACCCGCCTGCGTCTCGCACATGGGCAGGATGCAGTTCCCGATCGGCCTCAGGGTCTATCTGTATCCGGCCTCCGCGTACACCGAGCAGCTGGTGGCGCTGGACCGGCGGGCCCGCCAGAGCGAGGGCAGGCAGATGCTGCGGCTGGCGGATTCGTTCCTGCGGTTCCGGCTTGAAGGCAAGACCAACGAGGTAGGCCATTTCCGCTTCGCCAACCTCAAGCCGGGCCGCTACTTCCTGACCGCCCAGCACGCCTCCACGTTCGAGGGCGAGCGCGAGGTCTCGGTGGCCAGCTACACCAATTCCATGGGTTTCCGCAGTTACATCAACGAACTCCAGGCCTACTCGCAGAATTTCAACGACACGCTGGAGAAGTTCGTCACCGTCAAGCGCGGTCAGAAGGAGGTGACGGTGCATCTGACGCCCGGCGGCATGCAGAACCTGTTCGGATGCCGTTGAAACACGGCGGCCGACGGCTATAGAGAACCTGAACTGCCGGCGTCGCCAGCGACGGATTCACGTCCCCATTCATCTTGTTCGCGGCAGACTCGATGCCAGTGAGAACCTACGCGGAGTCATCGCCATGAAAATTCGCCTGACGCTCCTTGCCGCCGGCCTTGCGCTGACAAGTGGTGGCGCCTTCGCCCAGGCCCGCGCCAAGCTCGACGCGTTCACCGCCGACCTGAAGACGCTCGACGGCGGCTTTACCCAGACCGTCTACGACCAGAAGGGGCGGCAGAAGGAAGCCTCCGCCGGCAAGGTGTCGATGTCCGCGCCCAACCTGTTCCGCTGGCAGTACGTGAAGCCCTACCAGCAGCTGATCGTCGCCGATGGCAAGACGGTGTGGATCTACGAGCCCGACCTGCAGCAGGTCAGCAAGCGTCCGCAGGGGGTCGAGGAACAGTCCAGCCCGCTGGCTGCGCTGATCGACCGCAGCCGCCTTGATAGCCAGTTCAACGTGGCCGAAGCGGGCAGCAGCGCCGGCATGGAGTGGCTGACCCTCACGCCAAAGAGCAAGGCCGGCGCCGCATTCGACAGCGCGCGGCTGGGCTTCAACCAGCGCGGCCTCGCCAAGATCGTCATCACCGATGGTCTCGGCCAGCGCACCGAGATGAACTTCGGCACCTGGAAGCGCAATGCACGACTCGCGGCTTCCACCTTCCGCTTCAGCCCGCCCAAGGGCGTGGACGTCATCGGCGACTGAGCATCCGAAAGGAGAGGGGACGGGGGCGGCTTCGGCCGCCTCTTTCGTTTCCTGGAGGGGCATTTCGGCCACGTTCAGCGCCAGCGCCCCGATCTCACGGGACATGCACGGGTGTGCCCCAAGACTGGGCGCATCCACGAAATATCGGTGTTTCGCGATGCGTACCTCCCACATCTTGATGCTTTCGGCCCTGTTCACCGCCACCGCGGCGTTCACCGGGCATGCCGATGCGCTCGGGGGACAGGCCCGCGCAACGAAGGCCGTGGAGGCCAAGCCGATCCGCCAGGTCGCCGCACCGATGTCCCGGGCCGAGGGCCGCGAGGCCGCCGATGCCGCGGTGGCCGGTGCGCTGGTCGGTATCACCAGCGAGCAGTTCAGCGGCGAGAAGATCCAGATCAAGCTGGATTCGGTCGACATGCAGGCGGTCAGCCCGCGCGACCGCAGCGTCAGCGGCACGGGGCAGCTGAAGGTAGGCATGGACGAGGACTGGCTGCCGTTCCGCTACCGTGCGCTCTACGACACCGAGACCCAGACCGCCGGCGGCGCCAGCATCACCCTCGGCAGCACCGACAGCGGCGGCCGCCGCATCGAACCCACCGATGCGCTGGCACAGGCGCTGGCCAGCGATGCCCGCGAGCGCATGGCCCGCGAGTTCCCGCAGCAGCGCGTCGCGCTTGACCTCGAGACGGTCCGCGCGATCCCGGCCGGACGCTACCAGCGGGTGATCGCCAGTGGCGCGGCGCGTTTCGACGACCAGCAGCCCGCCGCCAAGGCGCAGGTGGAAGGCCTGTACGACCCCCAGCGCAAGCGTTGGCTGCGCGTGGCCTATGAACTGGGCGAGGGCGCGAACTGGGCCTTCCACGACGGCACCGCGATGGTGACGCCGCCTGTGCGCTGAGCCGCTGCCGGGATTTCCCGCAACTGCGATACTTGTGGTCGCTCCCCAGTGGCCGACGCAGCATCTTGTCCAATTCCCGCCTCCCGATGCGTGACCTGCTGAGCGGCGATGGCCCGATGCGGCCGCTCGCCGAACGCATGCGCCCGGCCACCCTGGACGAGATCGTCGGCCAGCAGCGGCTGCTGGCGCAGGGCAGCGCGCTGCGCCGTGCGATCGAAAGCGGGCGCATCCACTCGATGATCCTGTGGGGACCGCCCGGCTGCGGCAAGACCACGCTGGCGTTGCTGCTGGCGAAGTACGCGGAAGCCGAATTCGTGGCGATTTCCGCGGTGATGTCCGGCCTGCCTGAAGTCCGCAAGGTATTGGCCGAGGCGGAACAGCGCTTCCACGCCGGCATCCGCACCGTGCTGTTCGTCGACGAGGTACACCGCTTCAACAAGGTGCAGCAGGACGCCTTCCTGCCGCATATCGAACGCGGCACCATCACCTTCGTCGGTGCCACCACCGAGAACCCGTCGTTCGAGCTCAATTCTGCACTGCTCTCGCGCTGCCGCGTGCATGTGCTGGAGGCGGTTTCGGTCGATGACATCCTCGCAGCGCTCCAGCGCGCGCTAGCCGATGACGAACGTGGCCTGGGCGGACGCGGCATCACCATCGCCGAGAACGACCTGCGCGCCATCGCCAGCGCCGCCGACGGTGACGTACGCCGCGCGCTGACCCTGCTCGAGATCGCCGCCGAACTGGTGGGCGAGGGCGAGGGGGGGCGCCCGGTGGGCCGCGCCCTGATCGAACAGGTGCTGGCCGACCGTACCCGCCGCTTCGACAAGGGCGGCGAGCAGTTCTACGACCAGATCAGCGCCCTGCACAAGTCGGTGCGCAGCTCCAACCCGGACGCGGCGCTCTACTGGTTCGCGCGGATGATCGATGGCGGCTGTGACCCGATCTACCTGGCACGGCGGCTGACCCGGTTGGCGGTCGAGGACATCGGCTTGGCCGATCCACGCGCGCTGGCGATGGCCACCGAGGCCTGGGACGCCTACGACCGGCTCGGCTCGCCCGAAGGCGAACTGGCACTGGCGCAGGTCGTGATCTATCTCGCCAGCACCGCCAAGTCCAATGCCGGTTACGTGGCCTACAAGGCGGCGATGCGCGACGTCCGCGAATTCGGCACCCAGGAGGTCCCGCTGCACATCCGCAACGCGCCGACCCGGCTGATGAAGGATCTTGGTTACGGCAGCGGCTACCAGTACGACCACGACACCGAAGGCGGCATCGCGCTGGACCAGACCGGCTTCCCGGATGCCATGGGCGAACGCGTGTATTACGAGCCGGTAGCGCGCGGCATGGAGCTGAAACTCAAGGAAAAACTCGATGCGTTGCGTGCGGCGAGGGAAGCTGCAAGGCGGGGGTGAAGGGCCCGGGTTCGGACGGATGCATTCCTGCCTTCAACGGCGCGTCTCGTCACCTTCTGGAAGCGGTGCTCACGACGCCACTGATCGACGAGTGATCATCGGCCAAGCGGCCCCCGGGTTGTGCCTGGGCTACTACGAGGTAAGCGTCGATCTCAGCCAGCTCGCGGTGTGGTGGTGACCCAGAAAGATTGACCACGCTTGACCTGTATCCCGCACACAGATCAACCTTGACTCACGCGATGCGATCAATGACAAGACACTCGATGCGTCGGCGGCGATAGCACCTCTTGGTCCCGCGCGTAAGCGGACCGCCT
>JAEXBT010000037.1 GCA_023393895.1 Pseudomonadota bacterium | reverse complement strand
GGTGCTGGCCTGGTACCTCGATCGTGCGGTGCTGCCGCCGCGCTTCACGACGGCGCTGGGCGCGATCGCGCTGATCGCGGTGCCGGTTGCCCTGATCCTCCTGCAGAAGGATTTCGGCACCGCCGTGCTGGTGCTGGCCACCGGCGCGTTCGCGCTGTTCCTGGTCGGGCTGTCATGGTGGTGGTTCGGTGCGGCGGTGGCGGCAGTGCTGGCGCTGGCACCCGCAGCCTGGTTCTGGCTGCTGCGGCCCTACCAGAAGGCCCGGATCATGACCTTCCTCAATCCGGAGAACGATCCGCTGGGGGAAGGCTGGAACCTGATGCAGTCGAAGATCGCGATCGGCTCCGGCGGCTGGTTCGGCAAGGGCTGGGGGCAGGGTTCGCAATCCCACCTGGACTACCTGCCCGAGCACACCACCGATTTCGCCTTCTCGGTCCTGTCGGAGGAATTCGGCTGGGTCGGCGTCATCGTGGTGCTGGCGCTCTATCTTTTCGTGATCGCGCGCTGCCTGTGGATCGCCGCCGAGGCGCGCGATGGCTGGTCGCGGATCGTCGCCGGCACGGTGGGTCTGGCGCTGTTCGCCTACGTGATGGTGAATGGCGCGATGATCTCCGGCCTGCTGCCGGTGGTGGGCGTGCCGATGCCGCTGATCTCGTATGGCGGCACGTCCGCGGTGGTGTTGCTGGCCAGCATGGGTCTGGTGATGTCGGCGGGCGCGCACGGGCGCCGCGCGCGCTGAAACCCGGCGCAAACATGCCTGTGCTGAACGCGCGACGTGATCGGCGCACTCCGCATGTTCGCAGTCGCGTGATAACCTCGCGGCGATGATTCGACGCAGCCCCGTTCTCGCACTCACACTTGCCTTGGCCGCCTGCGCGACCCAGGCGCCACCACCACCGGCAAGCACGGGCGAGGCGCCCGCAGCGCCCGCGCCATCGACCGGTCGCCTGGTGGTCCCGTTGCCGCAGCAGCCGGCCGAGCGTCCGGTCGCGCCCGAATCGGTGACCGATCCGTCGATCCCGCGCGCGCAACGCGAAGCCGCCTTCATCGACTACACCGCGCGCACCTACGGCATCGATCCGGCCCACATCCGCCGCACGCTCGATCAGGCCGTGTTCCAGCCGCGCATCGTCGAGATCATCTCGCGTCCGGCCGAGGCGGTGAGGCCGTGGAAGGACTACCGTCCGATCTTCCTCAACGACGCCCGCATCAATGGCGGCGTGGCGTTCTACCGCGAGAACCGCGCTGCGCTCGACCGCATCGCCAGCGAGACCGGCGTGCCGGCCGAGTACATCGTCGCGATCATCGGCGTGGAAACCCAGTTCGGCCGCAACATGGGCAGCTATCGCGTGCTCGATGCGATCTACACGCTCGCCTTCGGTTATCCGCGTCGCGCGCCGTTCTTCGCCGGCGAACTGGCGCAGCTGTTCGCGCTGCAGAAGGCCGAGCCGCAACTGGACATCACCCAGTTGAAGGGCAGTTACGCGGGCGCGATGGGCATGGGCCAGTTCATGCCATCCAGCTACCGGCTTTGGGCGAAGGATGGCGATGGTGATGGCCGCCGCGACCTGCTGACGCACAAGCCCGACGTGTTCGCATCGATCGCCAACTACTTCGTCGTGCACGGCTGGCAGCGCGGCCAGCCGGTGGTGGCGCGTGCGGAGAAGGATCCCAACCTGCCGGAGTGGACGCCGGAGAGCGTAGATCCGGTGCATTCGCTCGCCGACATCGAGGCCAGGGGCTATCGCCCCGTGCGCGGCGAGCCGCAGCGGGACGGCGCCACCGTGATCAATTTCGAAGGCAGCAGCGGCCGCGAGTTCTGGCTGGGATACGGCAACTTCTACGTGATCACCCGCTACAACCGCTCGCCGATGTACGCGCTGGCGGTGCACCAGTTGGCGCAGGCGATCCGCGCGCGGACCGACGGCCAATGAGGACCGCGCGCCGCGGCCTTGTGCTGCTGGTGCTGGGCGCCGTGCTGAGTGCCTGCGGCAGCGCGCCGAAGAAGGCCAGCGCACCCGCCGAAGCCCCAGCGCGCGTGGAAAGCGGTGCGCCTGCCACAGGTTCTGCGTCCTCGCGCGTCTCGCCGTATGCACCGGCGCAGGAAGACCTGTCCAAGCGCGGCAACTACGTCGCCGGCGGGCTGTATGCGCCGGGCGTGCGCGACACCGTGCCCGCTTACATTCCCAACGTCGATGCGATCCCGGAACCGGAAGTGCGCGATGAACCGCGCTCGCGCTACGGCAACCGGTCGCCGTATTCGGTGCTGGGCCGGAGCTACAGCGTGCTGGAGCGGCCGCACGGCTACGTGGAACGCGGGCGTGCCTCGTACTACGGCAACAAGTTCCACGGCCGCCGCACCTCCAACCAGGAGGTGTATGACATGTACGCCTTCACCGCCGCGCACCGCTCGCTGCCGCTGCCGAGCTTCGCGCGGGTGACCAACCTGGACAACGGGAAGTCGGTGGTGGTGCGCGTCAACGACCGCGGCCCGTTCCACAGTGATCGTCTGATCGATCTCAGCTACGCGGCAGCGGTGAAACTCGGCTACCGCGAGCACGGCACCGCCAACGTCGAAGTCCGTGCGCTGACGCCGGGCGAGCAGGCGACCCTTGCGCCGCGAGTGGCCACCGCGGTGCCGGTTGCGCCGGCAGCGTCGGTCAGTGGATCACCCCAGCCGGTGACGGTCGCGCAGGCGTCGGGCAACGATTACCGCTTCGACATGCGCCAGAACGGCAAGGTGATGACCGCCGACGAGTTCGACGCCTGGATGCGTTCGCGCCGCGTGCGGGTCGCGACCGGCCGGCCCGGCATCCCGGATCCGGTGCAGCCGGTGGCCGAGGCCACAGCGGCACCGGCCGAACCGGCCGCCGTCGCTCCCGTGGTGCCCACGGCCACGGCTTCGCAGGCAGCGCCCGCTTCCGTGGCGGGCGTGCAGTTGCAGGTGGCGAGCTTCGCCAGCCCCGACAATGCCGAGCGGGCGCTGGCGATGCTGCGCAACGCCGGTGTGCCGGGTGCGCGCCTGCTCGATGCCACGGTCGATGGCCGCCGCATCTGGCGATTGCGCGTCGGGCCGCTGGCTGAGGATGCCGCCGCGCCGCTGGCTTCGCGCATCGCCGGTCTGGGCTTCGGCCCGCCGTCGATGGTGCGCGAGTAACTTTCCCGTTCACGCCTGCCGGCGACCTGCCGGCCCGAGACCCCTGAGCCGATGAAACACGCAATCCTGCTTCCCGTCGCCCTTGCCACCGCCTTCCTCGGTCTTGCCGTCGCCCAGACGACGCAGCCGGTCACGCCCGCACCGCCGTCGGCGGTGGCCCGTGGCGAACTGCCCATTCCGCCCGCGCCGGCGCCGCGCGTCTCCAAGGCGTGGATCCTGATGGATTACGCGACCGGCCAGGTGCTGGGTGGCGAGAACGTGGACGTGCCGCTCGAGCCCGCCAGCATCACGAAAGTGATGACCAGTTACGTGATCGCCTCGGAACTCGCCAACGGCAAGCTCAAGCCGGATGACCCGGTGATGATGACCGAGAACGCCTGGCGGACCGGCGGTGCCGGCACCGATGGCAGCTACAGCGGCTTCGAAGTCAACAAGACCGCGCCCCTGCTGGAGATGGAGAAGGGCATGGTGGTGCAGTCCGGCAACGATGCCGCGATCGCGCTCGCCGAGCACGTCGCCGGCAGCGAGGCCGCGTTCGCCTCGTTGATGAACAGCCACGCGCAACGCCTCGGCATGAAGAACACGCGCTTCGTCAACGCGACCGGCCTGTCCGCGCCCGGGCACCTCTCGACCGCGCGCGATCTGGCGATCCTGGGCCGCGCCCTTGTCCGTGATTTCCCCGAGGCGTATTCCTACAACAGCCTCAAGGAATTCACCGTCGGGCCGATCACCCAGCCCAACCGCAACCTGCTGCTGTGGCGCGACAACTCGGTGGACGGCATCAAGACGGGGCACCACTCGGGTGCCGGCTACTGCCTGATGGCCTCGGCCAAGCGCGGCGACCAGCGGCTGATCAGCGTGGTCCTGGGCGGCAGCAGCGAGGAGCAGCGCGCCGTCGATTCACAGGCGCTGCTGAACTGGGGCTTCCGCTTCTACGAAAGCCACCGCCTGTACGACGCCGGCAAGCAGATCGCCACCCAGAAGGTATGGAAGGGCCAGGCCGCCGAAGTGAAGCTTGGGCTGGAGGCGCCGCTCGTGGTCAGCCTGGCGCGTGGGCGTTATCCGCAGATGAAATCCTCGATGGATGTGCCGAAGACGCTTGCCGCGCCGATCGCCAAGGGCCAGAAGATCGGCACCGTCAAGGTCACGCTGGAGGGCAAGGAGATCGCCAGCGCGCCACTGGTTGCGCTCGAGGCCGTCGAGGAAGCCGGCTTCCTGAAGCGCCTCTGGCACGAGATCCTGATGTGGTGGGATTCGCTCTGATTGCCGGCACCCTGTGCGCTTCAGGAAAAGGCCCGCCATCCGGCGGGCCTTTTCCTTGGGCGATGGCGATGTTCAGCGCGCCAGGCCGGTAAGCGTGGAGTTGACCCAGCCGCGGTTGCCGAGTTCGTCCTCGACCTCCCACATCACGCCCTGCTTCTTGCCGGTCGGGTAGAGCAGCATGCCCGGATCGAGCTCGCGCACCGCGCCACCCTTGCCATCGGCGGATTTCAGCAGCCGGGCCGGCTTCTGCACCTCCAGTGCCTGCTGTGCGTTGGACTCCGATGCATTCGACGTCATCCCGCCAAGTTCCCCGATCAGTTGGGTGTAGGCCTCGAGATAGGCGAGCGTCATCACCTGGCCGATCTCGGTGTTGGACCAGCTCGACAGGCCCGCGGCGCCCGCGAGCGCGCCACCCAGCATGCCGCCCCCGACGCCGCTGAAGCTGACATCGGTCTTGGTCGCGTGTCCCTCGGCCATCGCCACCTGCTCGGACGAACGCATGTCGGTCACGGTCAGCAACACGTCGGCAGTCTTGCGATTCAGGCCGACCGCGCCGGCGGCGCGGCCCAGGCGGCCACCGATCAGGCCACCCAGCGCGCTGGCGATGTTGGTCCCACCGGCATTGGAATTGCGCGAGATCAGGTCCGGCACCAGCGCGTAGTCGGCGGCCTTGATCTGGCCCTTGCCGATGTTGGAGCGGCCACGCAGTTCACCGCTGGCGGCCAGGTCGCGTTCGCCCATCATCGCGTTCAGGCCCTTGTTGCGGTCGACCAGGGTGAAGCACTTGGACTTGTTGACGAACAGCTTGATCAGCGCCTCTGGCGAGGACAGGCCGTAATCCGACCACCAGCGTTCCTGTGGCTCGAGCACGGTGATGGTGCCGAGCTTCCTGCTGCAGATCGGGATCTGCTGGGTCTTGGCGGCGCGGGTTTCCTGCGCGCTGCGGCGCTGGGCGGCGGCGGGCTGGCTGGTGGCGACGGCAGTGAGCGCCAGCGCTGTGGCCAGGCAAAGCGTGGTGTGCTTCATTTCGATTGTTCCCCATGGACGAAGAAAGGACCGGGTCGCCTCCCCCTTTGCGACGTGACCCCGGTCTCGTTCTGGAGTATGCCGCCCTCCCCGTGACATTTCATCGGCCGATGACTGGCGTCGGGGTAGGGAAACTCCGAACGCCGCGGCTTGGGCGGCGGCCAGCGCGCCCCCATAATCCCCTTCATGAGCATCCAGTCCGACAATCCCGAGCACGGCTTCCAGTTCCCCGGCACCTTCGAGATCACCGCGATGGGACCGGCAGGCGCCGGTCTGGAGGACCAGATCCCGCGCCTGCTGGAGCAGGCTGGCCTTGACGTGCTGCGCGAGACCGTGGCCACCCGTGATTCGTCCGGGGGCAGGTACGTGTCGATCCGGATCGGTTTCCGGGCCGCATCGCGTGCGGAATACGAGGCGGCACATCAGGCACTGCGCGCCCATCCGGAAGTGAAGTGGACGATCTGAGCGCCGTTGCCTGTCCCGCGACCGTTGCGTCGCAAGGGGGCCGGCCGGCGCTTGTCCGCGATCTCGGGCGCCAGGCCTATGCGCCGGTGTGGCGGGCGATGCAGGGCTTCACCGACGCCCGTGACGACGACACCGCCGATGAGCTCTGGGTGGTCGAGCACGACCCGGTGTTCACCCTCGGCCAGGCCGGCCGCGAGGAGCACGTGCTGATGCCCGGCGACATCCCGGTGATCCACGTCGACCGTGGCGGGCAGGTGACCTACCACGGCCCTGGCCAGATCGTGGTCTATCCGCTGCTCGACCTGCGCAGGCTCGGTATCGGCGTGCGCGACTACGTCTGCCGGATCGAGCAGGCGATCATCGACACCCTCGGCGAGTGGAACATCGGCGCCTCGCGCAAGGACGGCGCGCCGGGCGTGTACGTCAACGGCGCCAAGGTGGCCGCGCTCGGCATCCGCGTGCGCCGTGGCTGCAGCTTCCATGGGCTGGCCTTCAACATCGCGATGGACCTCGAGCCCTTCGGCCGCATCAATCCCTGTGGCTACGCCGGGCTGGAGGTGGTGTCGATGTCGGACCTCGGCGGTCCCGGCGGCATGGAGGCGGTCAAGCCGGTGCTGCTGGCGGAGCTGGCGAGCCAGTTCGGGCTGCAGCTGGAAGCGGCGGATGTCCCGGACCTCGCGGCGTGGGCGGCCAAACGCAAGGCGGCCTGAGCCGCGGCGGTGCGATAATCCCGACATGAGCGAAAACCGCAGCATCCCCCTGTCCGTCGTCGAGGCCCCGGCCTCGCTCGAGCCCGGTGAGAAGCAGCTGGCCGGCGACAAGATCGGCCGCAGCCCGGTGCAGTTCGCCGATGCGCCGGTGCTGCGCAAGCCGGGCTGGATCCGGGTTCGCATCCCCAGCGGCAACGCCGTGCAGCAGCTGAAGTCCAGGCTGCGCGAGAACCGGCTGGTCACCGTCTGCGAGGACGCCAGCTGCCCGAACATCCACGAGTGCTTCAGCCACGGCACCGCGACCTTCATGATCATGGGTGAGGTCTGCACCCGCCGCTGCAGCTTCTGCGACGTGGCCCACGGCCGCCCGAAGCCGCTGGACGCCGACGAGCCGCGCCGCCTGGCCGAGACCATCGCCGACATGCGGCTGAAGTACGTGGTCATCACCAGCGTGGACCGCGACGACCTGCGCGACGGCGGCGCCCGGCATTTCGTCGAATGCATCCAGTCCATCCGCGCGGCGGTGCCCGGCATCCAGATCGAGATCCTCACCCCGGACTTCCGCGGCAAGGGCCGGATGGAGCGTGCACTCGACATCCTCGCCGAAGGGCCGCCGGACGTCTTCAACCACAACGTCGAGACCGTGCCGGCGCTGTATCGCAACGTCCGGCCCGGTGCCGATTACCAGTGGTCGCTGACCCTGCTGCGCGAGTTCAAGGCGCGGCATCCCGGGATCTCCACCAAGTCCGGGATCATGCTCGGCCTGGGCGAGACCATGGCGCAGGTCGAAGACACCCTGCGCGACCTGCGCGCGCACGACGTCGACATGGTCACCATCGGCCAGTACCTGCAGCCCTCGCCGGCGCACCACCCGCTGCTGCGCTACTGGACGCCGGACGAATTCAAGGCGCTGGAGGATTTCGGCTACGCGCTCGGCTTCTCGCACGTGGCCTCGGGACCGATGGTGCGCTCCAGCTACCACGCCGATCGCTCCGCAAAGGAAGCCGGCATCGCCCCCGGCGCCTGATTCGCGCTGCGGCCGGCGGCCGTTCATCCGGGCTTCCGCGCCGTTCGCTAACCTGAATCCCGGGGTAGCTGGCGCGGGAAGCGAACTTCCTGCACTGTCGGCTGTCCCATCCACGGGGCATGCTGGTGCCCGTTGCGTCCTCCGTTCCGCGAGTGAGTTCGATGATGAAGCTTCGCCATACCCTGCTTGCCCTTGCGCTGGTTGCGCCGCTGCCGTTCATGGCGATGGCCGATGGCGCGCGCCAAGCGGGCCCGACGCAGTCCGCCAGCGCGGCGTCCACCGCGGCGCTGGTCACCACGCGCGAGCAGGCCGACACGTCGGCGATCGTGCATGGCCTGCTGTCCGACAGCCGCTACGCCTATCGCCCGCGCGCACTCGATGCCCAGCTGGGTGCGGAGGTGTGGAAGCGCTATCTGGAAGCGCTCGACCCGTCCAAGGTCTATCTGACGCGCGAAGACGTGGCCAGCGTGCCGGACGCACCGGCGAAGATGGTCGAGGCGATCAAGGGCGGGGAGTTCGCGCCCGTGTATGGCCTGTTCGAGCTGTACCGCAAGCGCGTACTGGATCGCTCCGAATACGCGCGTGGCCTGCTGAAGCAGGACATCTTCGACTTCACCGCGCCGGACCGCTACCACTACGATCGCAAGGACGTGCCGTGGGACGACCAGGCGGCGCTCGATGCCATGTGGCGGCAGTCGGTGCGTTCGGACTGGCTGCGCCTGAAGCTCGCTGGCAAGCAGCCCGACGACATCCGCAAGACGCTCGACAAGCGCTACGCCAACATGGTCACCTCGGTGCGCGACCTGAACGCCGAGGACGTGTTCCAGACCGCGCTCAATGCCTATACCGGCTCCATCGACCCTCACACCGACTACTTCAATCCGCGCACCGCCGAGCGTTTCCAGCAGTCGATGTCGCTGTCGCTGGAGGGCATCGGCGCGCAGCTGCAGAAGCGCGAGGACCTGGTGACGATCATGGAGCTGATCCCGGGCGGCCCCGCCGCGCGCAGCGGCCTGCTGAAGCCGGGTGACCGCATCGTGGCGGTCGGGCAGGGTGCAGGCGGCGCGATGGAAGACGTGGTCGGCTGGCGCATCGATGATGTGGTCGCCAAGATCAAGGGCGCCAAGGGCACGGTGGTCCGGCTCGACATCCTGCGCGCGGAAGCCGGCATCGACAGCAAGCCCGACCGCATCCAGCTGACCCGCGACAAGGTGGTGCTGGCCGACAGCAAGGCGAAGAGCGAGATCCTGCAGTTGCCGGCAGCCGACAGCGTGCCGGCGCGACGGATCGGCGTGATCAAGCTGCCGACCTTCTATCAGGATTTCGGCGCGCGCCGCACCCGCGACGAGGACTACGTGTCCGCCTCGCGCGACATCGCCCGTCTGCTCGCCGAGTTCCGCGCCGACAAGGTGGATGGCGTGGTGGTCGACCTGCGCAACAACGGCGGTGGCTCGCTCGACGAGGCCGTGCGCCTGACCGGCTTGTTCATCGACCAGGGCCCGGTGGTGCAGGAGCGCCAGGCCGGCGGCCGCATCGGCGTGCGCAGCGACAGCGAAGCGGGCGTGCAGTGGAGCGGCCCGCTGGCGGTGCTGATCAACCGCGCCTCCGCATCGGCCTCGGAGATCTTCGCCGGCGCCATCCAGGATTACGGGCGCGGACTGGTCATCGGCGAGCCCAGCTTCGGCAAGGGCACGGTGCAGGCGATGGTGGACCTTGATCGTGTCGTGCCCGGGCGTGACAGCCAGTTCGGGGAGGTCAAGCTGACGGTTGCCGAGTTCTTCCGGCCGAGCGGCAGCAGTACCCAGCACAAGGGCGTGACGCCCGACATCGCCTTCCCGTCCACCTTCGACCTGGAGGACTACGGCGAGAGTACCTTCGACAACGCGCTGCCCTGGTCGAAGATCGCGGAAGTGCCGCACGCGACCTACGGCGAGTTCTCCGGCGTGCTGCCCGAGCTGACCCGCCTGCATCAGGCGCGCGTGGCCGCGGACGTCGAGTACCAGTGGCGTCTGGAGGATGCGGCCGAAGCCCGCGTCCAGCGCGAGAAGAAGTACATTAGCCTCAACGAGGCCGAGCGCCGTGCCGAGCGTGCCAAGGACGATGCGAAGCGTACGTTCCGGCAGGCCGAGCGCAAGCGCCTGGGGCTGGCACTGGACCCGCTGGCCGATGACGGCGCTGACGATGGACTGGTGTACAGCGAGCGCGACGTGGCCCGCGAGGCCGAGCGCGAGAAGCTGGCTGACAAGGTGCCGGACCCGCTGTTGCGTGAAGCGGCGGCGATCCTCGGCGACGCCGCACGCCTGCTCGAAGGTGACCGCACGCTGGCCGCACAGGTGTTGCCGCGCTCCACCGCGCCCGGCAGCTGGGCGGAGTAATCCGGCCATCACGCTCCGCGACGCCTGGCCCGGCCGGGCGTCGTCGCACTGGGAGGCGCAGTATTCCGCGGCTGCAACACGGTGACGCACCGCGGTGATCGAAATCCTTTGCCTGCCGGCCATCGAGCCGCGTAGTCTTCGCGGATGCAACCCTCCGATCCCCACAGCCCGCGTCCGCTGTCGGTCGCGCTGGCACTCGCTGCGCTCTATCTCATCTGGGGCTCGACCTACCTCGGCATCCGCTGGGCGCTGGAAGGCGGCTTCCCGCCGTTCCTGCTCGGCGGCATCCGCTTCCTCATCGCCGGTGGGCTGATGTTCGCCGTGCTGCGCCTGCGCGGCACGCCCGCCCCGACTGCGCCGCAATGGCGCAACCTGCTCGTGATGGGCGCGTTGCTGCTGGCGCTGGGCAACGGCATGGTGAATTTCGCCGAGCAGACCGTGTCCTCGGGGCTGGCAGCGGTGGCGGTCGCCTCGGCGCCGATCTGGATGGGCCTGTTCGCGATGGCGCGTGGCAGCCACCCCACGCGGGCGGAATGGGTGGGCATCGCCATCGGTTTCGTCGGCGTCATCTGGCTCAATGCCGGCGGTGCGATGTCGGGTTCGCCGAAGGGCCTGGCGGCCTTGCTGATCGCCTCGATCGCCTGGTCGTTCGGCTCGATCTGGAGTCGCGGCCGTGACCTGCCTTCACCGTTCATGGCCGCCGCCGGGCAGATGCTCTGTGGCGGTGTGGTGATGGTGGCGATCGCAGTCCTCACCGGCGAACGCATGGCGATGCCGAGCGCGAAAGGGCTGGCCGCCTTTGCCTATCTCGTCGTGTTCGGTTCCATCGTCGGCTTCACGGCCTACATCTGGTTGCTGCACCACGTGCGCCCGACGCTTGCCAGCAGCTATGCCTACGTCAACCCGGCCATCGCCGTTGCGCTGGGTGCGTGGCTGGCCGGCGAGCGCGCCAGCGTGGCCGAGCTCGGGGCGATGGCCGTGATCCTGGCGGGCGTGGTGGTGATCACGCTCGGCAAGGCCGGCAAGCCGAAACGCTGAAGCCCAACGGGCGCGCCGTCAGATCGCGCGCAAGGCGTCGGTCACCGGCATCCGTGCCGCGCGGACCGCCGGCAGCAGGCCACCGACCAGGCCGATGCCGAGTGCCCACTTCAGCCCGCTCCACAGCAGCGCAGGCGTGACCTTGAAGGCGAACACCACCTGGCTGAAATTGCTGCCGAGCGTGCTCACGCTGTAGTTGTTGAAGACCAGCCAGGCGATCAGGCCACCGAGCAGCCCGCCGACCAGCGCCAAGGCCATCGTTTCCAGCATCACGCCGACCACCACCGGCATGCCGCGGAAACCGAGCGCGCGCAGTGTGGCGATCTCGCGAGCGCGGCCGGCCACCGCCGCGTACATCGAGTTCAGCGCGCCGAATACCGCGCCCACCGCCATGATCGCGCCGATCACCGTGCCGAGGATGTCGAGCAGCCGCTTCAGTCCCTCGGATTGCTTGTTGTAGTACTGGCGGGTGGTTTCGGCATCAAGCTTCAGGCGCGGGTCTTCGTCCAGCGCGGCCTTCAGCGTCGCAAGCGCCGCCTTCGATTCCAGCCGCGCGGTCACCGACTGGTAGGCGTTGCGCTGGTAGGTGGCGGCGAGCGTGTCGGCATCGGCCCAGAGTTCTGAATCGTGCGAGTCGCCGGAACGGAACACCCCGACCACCTTCCAGTCCTGGTTGGCGAAGATGAGCGTGCTGCCGAGCGACACGCCGCGGAACTGCGAGACGACGCCTTCGCCCACGGTCAGCTCGCGCTTGCCCGGCTCGAACCGTCGGCCCTGCACCACGCGCAACTGCGGGCGCACCCGCCAGCCGGCCTCGGTGACGCCACGGATCTGCGCGTTGGCGTCGGCGCCATCCGACCTGTTCGGCAGCGTCACCACCTGCGACAGCTCGGAGGAGGCGAGCGGGCGGCCATCGCCGTCGCGGGCGATGCCCGGCAACGACTGCACCAGCACTGCCTGGTCGCGGGTGATCACCGAACTGGTTTCGGCATTCGCGCCGCCGCGGAGCAGAATGACATTGCGGTCGCTGCCGGTGCCGCGCAGCGTGGCGGAGAAGCCTTCGCCCATCGCCAGCATCGCCACCAGCACGCCGACCACGCCGGCGATGCCGATCACGATCACCAGGGAGGCGCCCCAGCGCTGCGGCAGGCTGGACAGGCCGAGCTTCGTTGCCATCCATGCCAGTCGGCCGCCGCGGGTCGTCGAAAGCCAAAGCGCAAGGGCGGCAACCACCAGCGCCACGCCCTGCCAGGGCAGCGCGATCCAGGCCACCAGCAGCAGGAGGATCGCAAAGGCGAGTCCGGCGTTCTGCAGCCAGCGCGGGATGCGCAGCGCCATCTCAGCGGCCCGCCAGCGCGTCAACGATGTTGAGGCGCATGCCGCGCCACGCCGGCAGGAACCCGACCACCGCGCCGATCAGCAGCATCAGCCCGATGCCCAGGCCCCACGTGCCGGGCTGCAGCGATGGCAGTTGTACCGCGCCGTTGCTCATCGCCACGATCACCGGCACCAGCGCGTTCGCGGTGGCCATGCCCAGCACGCCACCGACCAGCACGAGCAGCATCGACTCGGCCAGCACCAGCCACAGCACACCGCGACTCTGGAAGCCGAGCGTCTTCAGCACCGCGAGTTCGGGAACGCGCTCGCGCACCGCCTGCGCCATGGTGTTGCCGGTGAGCAGCAAGAGGGTGAAGAACACCGCGCCCATGATCGCGGTGACGATCAGGCCGATGTCGCCGAACTGCTTGGCGAACGCTTGGTTGAATGCCTGCTCGGTCTGGGTCTTGGTTTCGTGGCTGGAGTTGGCGCTGATCGCATCGATCGCCTTCGCCACCTGCGTGCTGTTCGCGCCGGGCGCGATCTTCACCACGTACCAGCCGATCTCGCCACGCACGAACTGGTTGGCCTCGTCGAAATACTCCCAATGGAACAGCAGTTGCTGTTCCTCGGCACGGCGCTTGGGATCCTTCATCCGGAAGGTGCCCGAAAGCTTCACTTCCCAGGCGTTGCTGCCATCCTTCAGGGGAAAGATGGTCGCCTGCAGCGGGATGCTGTCGCCCACCTTCCAGCCGAAGCGCTCGGCCAGCGTTTCGCCGACGATCGCACCGGTGCGCTCCGTGCGCCAGGCATCCAGCACGCCGGGGCCGAACGCGTACTCCGGATACAGCGCGAAATAGTCCGGCGTCACGGTGAAGTTGGGGAAGAAGTTGCGCGGGTCCTGATAGATGCCGCCGAACCAGGCGCCACCTTCGACCTTCTGCACGCCATCGACCAGCGCGATCTCGCGCGCGAGGGTGGCTGGCAGCATCTGGGTGATCGACAGCCGCGAGGAGACGATCAGCCGGTCTGCGCCGGCCACGCTGCCGCCGGAATTGAACGCCACGCGCACGGAGTCGAGCAATCCGAACAGCAGGAAGGCGGTCGCCACCGAAAGCATCGTCAGCGCGGTACGCAGCTTGTTGCGGAACAGCGCCGACCAGACCAGCGAGAAGTATTTCATCGCCGCGCGTCCCGGTTCATGCGTGGGCGCCGCCTTCGACCAGCACGCCCTTGTCGAGGTGGATCATGCGCGAGGCATGCTCGGCCGCCTTCGGGTCGTGGGTGACCATGATGATGGTCTTTCCGTGCGCGCGGTTGAGTTCGTTGAGCAGGTTGAGCACGTCTTCCGCGCTCTGGCGGTCGAGGTCACCGGTGGGTTCGTCGCAGATCAGGAATACCGGGTCGGAGACGATGGCGCGTGCGATCGCGACGCGCTGCTGCTGGCCGCCCGAGAGCTCGTTCGGGCGATGGCCGGCGCGGTCGGCCAGACCCACCAGCGTCAGGGCAATGCGCGCATTGCGGGCACGATGCGCGGCCGAAAGTTGGGTGAGCAGCAGCGGAAGTTCCACGTTCTTCTGCGCGGTGAGCGTGGGCATCAGGTTGTAGAACTGGAACACGAAGCCGACGTGGCGGCTGCGCCAGGTTGCCAGTTGCGCCTCGCTCATGCGGTCGATGCGCTGGCCTTCGATCTCAATGGTGCCGGCGGTCGGTGTGTCCAGCCCGCCGATGAGGTTGAGCAGCGTGCTCTTGCCGGAGCCCGAGGGCCCCATTAGCGCGATGAACTCGCCAGCAGCGATGTCCAGGTCGATGCCGTGCAGCACCGCGACCTGTTCCGGGCCGCGCCGGTAGGTCTTGGTGACGCCGCGCACCGACACCAGCGGCGCGGGCGCGGGATCAATCGCCGCCATCGCCATCGCCATCGGCTCCGGTGGTGAGCTTGACACGCGCGCCGGTCCGCATCGCCTCGGGCGGCGACACGACGACGCTTGCGCCGGCTTCGAGCCCGGAGGTCACCTGGATGTCGGCTTCGCCGAGTTTCTCGCCGGTACCGACCGGCGTCATCGTCACCTTGTCATCGGCGCCGATCACGAACACGACTGGCTTGCCCTCGCGCTCCACAACCGCTGCGGCCGGAATCCGCACGCCGGCGCGCTTGCCGGCATCGCCCGGCTTCGCCTCTTCGAGGAAGCTCACCTTGACGCCCATGTCGGGCACGATGCGCGGATCCTTCTGGTTGAGCTTGATCCGAACCTTCACCGTGGCCTTGGCGCGATCGGCGGTCGGGATGATGGCGATGACTTCGGCCGGGATCTTCCAGTCCGGATAGGCGTTGAGCGTGGCCTGCACCGGCATGCCGGGCCGGACCCGGCCGATGTAGCTCTCGCCGACATCCACTTCCACCTCGAGAGAGTCCATGTCAACGATGGTGCCGATGCCGGTGCGGGTGAAGCCGCCGCCAGCGGCCATCGGCGAGACGATCTCGCCCGGCTGCGCCGCCTTGGCGATCACCACGCCGTCGAACGGCGCACGCACGATGGTGTTGTCCACGCCCTGCGCGGCGATCCGCACGCCGCGTTCGGCGACGACGGCGTTCTGCCGCGCGGTGGCGAGTTGCGCGCGCAGCGTGTCGCGCTGGGCGATGGCCTGCTCGTACTGGGCGCGGGACACTAGATTCTCGCGGACCAGCGGCGCGAGCCGGTTGGCGTTCGCTTCCGCCTCGCGCAACTGTGCCTGCAGGCTGGCGCCCTGGCTGCGCGCGGCGGCCAGCTGGGATTGCGACAGCGCGCGTTGCTGCTCGGCATCGATCGGGTCGAGCGTGGCGATGACCTCGCCCTCGCGCACGCTCTGGCCTTCCTCGATCCGCACCTCGCGCACGCGGCCCGGCACCTTGGCCGAGACCGTGGCCATGCGCCGTGCGACCACATAGCCGGTGGCATCCAGCACCGAGTTGCTGCCGCCGGCGCCGGGGGCGGTCGCGGTGGCCGCTTCGACCTCCAGCGGCCGGTTCTTGCCCATCCATGTTGCAACCAGCGCCAGCAGCGCGAGCGCGACCGCGATGGCCCCGATGATCCACGGCCATCGGCGGCGGCGCGGCGGTTCTTCCTTGCGATCGATGCGCAGTTCGCGCAGGAGGTCGGCGTGGCTGTTCATGTGATGGGTCCGGGGTTCCTGCCGGGCAGTGTGAAGGGTCGGCTTCCTCGCGTCATCCTGCCGGAGGTCACGTGATGCCAGAGCGACCCCTGTCCGACGGCCGCCTCCGCTCACTTCGCCGAGTGGATGAGCGCCTGCAGGGATGTCAGGTGCGCGTCCAGCCGCTTTCGGCCATCGCGGGTGAGGGCATACC
>JAEXBT010000030.1 GCA_023393895.1 Pseudomonadota bacterium | reverse complement strand
CTCGACTTCCCCGCGCATCGTGGCCAGGGCTTCGTCGGCGATGCGCTTTCCATCCAGGATCCGGGCGGCGGTGGTCATTCGGGCGGGCCTCGAAGCAAAAACGGGCGGACATTATCGCGCGCTCCGTCCTCCCGCGTGCGGTCCGCGACGCCTCAGGGGTCCGGGACGAACTTGAGCACGTTGCCGTTGATGCAGTAGCGCAGCCCGGTGGGCGGCGGACCATCCTCGAACACGTGGCCGAGGTGGATGCCGGAGCTGGCGCTGCGGACCTCGATCCGGCGCATGCCGTGGCTGTCGTCGCGATGCAGTTCCAGCGCGCCCTCGACCGGGTTGAAGAAGCTCGGCCAGCCGCTGCCGCTCTCGAACTTGGCATCGGACCGGAACAACGCCGCGCCGGTGATCGGATCGACGTAGGTGCCGGCGCGTTTCTCGTCGAGATGCAGGCCGCTGCCGGGACGCTCCGTGCCCTGCTCGAACGCGATGCGCTGCTGCTCCGGCGTGAGCAGGTGGAAGCCCAGCCAGCGCCAGAACGCAGGTGCCTCCCCGTTGTAACCGGTGTAACGCGCCACCTCCCGCCCGGATTCAAACAGGACGAGGGTCGGCGTCGCGAAAAGCGGTTTTTCCAGCGTCCAGCCCGTCGGCGGGGTGGCCGAAAGCGAACGCGCCACCGGCACCGCGGCCTGCCAGTGATCCAGCACGTCGGTCTTGAATTGCTCGCAATACGGGCAGCTCTCGGCCTCGAACACGATCAACTGCCGGTCCGCAGCCAGTGCAGCGGGATCGAGCGGCGCATGGCCGCCCCCTTCCAGCCCGTAGCGCACGCCGGTGCCACCGAGCCCGCAATAACCGTTCGGGTTCTTCACCAGATAATCCTGATGGTATTCCTCGGCACGGATCCAGGTCCGCAGGGGTTCGATTTCCGTGACGATCGCACCGAACCCCGCGCGCGTGAGGGCCTGCTGGTAGACATCGCGGGTCTGCACCGCCAGCGCCAGCTGCGCAGCGTCGGTGCCGTAGATCGCGCTTCGGTAGTTGCTGCCGATGTCGTTGCCCTGCCCATCGGCCTGGGTGGGATCGTGGTTTTCCCAGAACGCGGCGAGGATCGTCGCCAGCTCCACGCGCTCGGGATCGAAAGTGACCTTCACCACTTCGGCGTGGTTCCGGGCCGAGGCGCGCCCGCGCTGGATCTCCCGCTCCAGCGCCAGTACGTCGTCATATCCCGCATCGGGATCATCGCCGTTGGCGTAGCCCGACTCCACGTCCAGCACCCCGGGGATCGCCGCCATGCGCCGCTCCGCCCCCCAGAAACATCCCATTCCGAACACGATCGAATCGGTTTGTGCATTCATCTGTCTGTCTCCCGATGCCAGCAAAGGACTCGCGCGAGGCGGCCTGAACGCGAACAGCGCCAGCAGGCCGGCCACGGCAAGGGCGATCAGCAGGGCGACGATGTTCAGCTTCATGCCCGGTTGGACCCCGTCGCCGCGCGGGGGTTCCCGGTTACAGCCGGGCGAGCCGCTCGATGGCGGCGTCCATCGTCGCTTCGTTCTTGGCGAAGCACAGCCGCAGCAGGCGCTGCCCCTGTGGCGGTTCCGCGTAGAACGGCGAGAGCGGCACCCCGGTGACGCCATGCTCGATGGTCAGCCAGCGGCTGAACTCCAGGTCGTCCATGTCGCTCACCGCCGAATAATCGACCAACTGGAAATAGCCGGCGGGCACCGCCAGCGGACGGAATTTCGTGGCCCGCAGCTGTTCGCGGGAGCGGTCGCGCTTCTCCTGGTAGAACGCGCCCAGGGTTTCGTAATGCTCCGGCTCGGCTTCGATCATCTCGGCGAACGCGGCCTGAGCCGGGTGGAACGTGCAGAAGGTGTTGTACTGGTGGACCTTGCGCAGCTCGGTGGTGAGCGCGGGCGGGGCCACCGCGTAACCCACCTTCCAGCCGGTGCAGTGATAGGTCTTGCCGAAGCTCGAGATGACGAAGGCGCGCTCGCGCAGTTCGGGGTAGTAGAGCGCGGATTCGTGGCGGGCGCCGTCGTAGACGATGTGTTCGTAGACCTCGTCGGAGATCAGGTACAGGCCGTGCTGCTGGACGATCGCGGCCAGCTCGCGCATGTCGTCGGCAGCCAGCATCGCGCCGGACGGGTTGTGCGGCGTGTTGGTGATGATCATCCGCGTCTTCGGCGTGACCGCATCGCGCACCTTCTGCCAATCCGGCGCGAAGGTTTCCGCGTCCAGCGCGACGTGCACCGCACGCGCGCCCGCCAGCTCGATGGCCGGCTCGTAGCAGTCGTAGCAGGGGTCGAGGACGATCACTTCCTCGCCGGCGCGCACCACCGCGTGGACGGCATCGAAGATCGCCTCGGAAGCCCCGCTGGTGACGGTGATGCCGGCATCCGCATCCGGGCGCCAGCCGTAGCAGCGCTCGGTCTTGTCGGCGATCGCGGCTCGCAGGGCCGGCGTGCCGGTCATCATCGCGTACTGGTTGGCGCCCTCGCGCATCGCGCGGTCGAGCGCATCGACCAGGCGCCCCGGCACCGGGAAGTCCGGGAAGCCCTGTCCGAGGTTGACCGCGCCATGCTGCGCGGCCAGCTGGGACATCACGGTGAAGATGGTGGTACCGACGTTGGGAAGCTTGCTCTGCATGTCCTGGCGGTTGAATGGCCCGGCTCGAGTGTACGCGGCCCAAGTTAAGATGAGGCACCTCCACGCCCCGCCCTGCCGTGCCTGCTTCCCCGCCGCCCCTCCTCGCCGTGCACGGCCTGTCGTTCTCGCACAACGAGGAGCCGTTGTTCGGGCCGCTGGACTTCAGCGTGGCGTCCGGGGAGGCCCTGCTGGTGCGTGGCGACAACGGCGTGGGCAAGACCACCCTGCTGCGGATCCTCGCCGGGCTGCTGCGCGCCGATGGCGGCGAACTCAGGATGGCGGGCGAGCCGGTGGACCGCGAGCGTCGCGCCCGCGGGATCGCCTACCTGGGCCACCTGCCCGCGTTCAAGGCCGATCTTTCGGCGATGGAGAACCTCGAATTCCTGTGCGCGCTGCACGGCCATCGCGCCGGCCGCCGTCTGGAAGAGGCGATGGCGCGGGTTGGGCTGGCCGGCTACGAGGACAGCCTTTCGCGCACCTTGTCCGCCGGCCAGAAGAAGCGCCTCTCGCTGGCCCGGATGTGGCTTTCGCCGGCGCCGCTCTGGCTGCTCGACGAGCCCTACGCCAACCTCGACCTCGACGGCATCGCGCTGGTCAACCACCTCATCACCGGGCATCTGGAATCAGGGGGCGCGGCGCTGGTCACCACCCACGGGGCCTACGCCGCCCCCCCGGTCAGGACCCGCGAACTGCACATGAGCCGGGCCGGCCACCACGATCCGGAGCGTGATCGATGATCGCGGCAGCCCGGGCCATGCTCGTGCGCGATTTGCGCCTGCTCTGGCGTCGCCGCGGTGATGCCTTCCAGCCGGCACTGTTCGCGGTGCTGGTGGTGGTGCTGTTCGCGCTGGGGCTCGGGGATGAGAAGACCCTGCTCGCGAAGGTCGCGCCGGCGGTCCTGTGGCTCGCGGTGCTGTTGTCGGGCCTGCTCTCGCTGGACACGCTGTTCCGCAGCGATGCCGAGGACGGATCACTGGACCAGTGGCTGCTTTCGCCGGTGCCGCTCTCGTGGCTGGTGGCGGCGCGCATCCTCGGCCACTGGCTCACCACCGCGTTGCCGG
>JAEXBT010000167.1 GCA_023393895.1 Pseudomonadota bacterium | reverse complement strand
GTGTTGTTCCAGCCCAGCGGGCGCGAATCATCCAGGTAGAACGATTTCAGGTAGGTGTAGATCCAGTCGTCCCCCCTCACACGATATAACACCGAGAGGTCCGGCGGCGCCTTGCCGAAGAACTGTTCGCCCAGCTTGGCATCCATGCCGGTGATGATGTTCTCGCCGATCTGCACCCCTTCCTTGAAGATCAGGTTCTGCTTGACCTCGTCCTCGGTCAGCCCGAGGTCGGTGCCGATGCGCGAGTAGCGCTGGTACTTCAGCGAATGGCAGCCGGCGCAGTAGCTCATGTAGTACTTGGCGCCGCGCTGCAGCGAGGCCTGGTCGGTCAGGTCGACGCCCGACTGCTGGAGGTCGCCGCCGGTGGCCGCCTGGACACCGCCGGCGAGCATCAGGCCGGCGAACAGGCCGACGAGGGTGCGATGCAGTTTCTTCATGTCAGTGCCCCCCCGTGACGCGCTCAGGCACCGGCTTGGTCTTGTCGAGCTTGGTCCAGATCGGCATGGTCAGGAAGAAGAGGAAGTAATAGGCCGTGAGGATGCGGCCAATGACCGTTTCGGAGGGGTCGGTACCCGGGCCCCCACCGATCTTGGCCAGCCACAGGAACGACAGCGCGAACAGCAGCAGCAGCACCCACGACAGCCAGCCGCGGTAGCGGTAGGACTTGACCGGCGACTTGTCCAGCCACGGCAGCAGGAACAGCACCGCGATCGCGCCGCCCATCACCAGCACGCCCCACAGCTTGATGCCGAAGAACGAAGGCACCACGCGCAACATCGCGTAGTAGGGCGTGAAGTACCACGTTGGCTTGATGTGGGCCGGGGTCACCAGCTCGTTGGCGGGCGTGAAGTTGTCGTGCTCCAGGAACAGGCCGTTGAAGCCGGGCGCGAAGAAGATGATGAACGCCGCGACCATCAGGAAGGCGAGCACGAAGAAGGTGTCCTTCACCGTGTAGTACGGATGGAACGGAACACCGTCGGCGGGCGCGGTCGGCGACCAGCGGTTGCCCTTCGGCCCCTTCTTGATCTCGATGCCATCCGGGTTGTTCGAGCCCACCTCGTGCAGCGCGCCCAGGTGCAGCACCACCAGCAGCAACAGCACCAGCGGCAACGCGATCACGTGCAGCGCGAAGAAGCGGTTGAGGGTGGCGTCGGACGGGTTGTAGTCACCCATGATCCATTCGGTGAGGCCGGTGCCGATCACCGGGATCGCGCCGAACAGCGAGATGATCACCTTCGCGCCCCAGAACGACATCTGGCCCCACGGCAGCACGTAGCCCATGAAGGCTTCGGCCATGAGCACCAGGTAGATCAGCATGCCGAGGATCCACACCAGCTCGCGCGGCTTGCGATAGCTGCCGTACATCAGGCCGCGGAACATGTGCAGGTAGACCACGACGAAGAACAGCGAGGCGCCGGTCGAGTGCATGTAGCGGATCAGCCAGCCCCACTCGACATCACGCATGATGTATTCGACCGAGTCGAAGGCTTCCTTCGCGCTCGGCTTGAAATGCATGGTCAGGAAGATGCCGGTCAGGATCTGGTTGACCAGCACGACCGAGGCCAGGATGCCGAAGATGTACCAGATGTTGAAGTTCTTCGGCGCGTAGTACTCGGTCATGTGCTTGCGGTAGAACGGCATGAAGCCGGGCGCGCGCTCATGGAACCAGTCCATCAGGTTGTTGACGTTGCGGGTGATCACGTTCGACATGGCTCAGGCAGCTCCCGTCGGCTCGACGCCGATCACCACGGTGTTGTCGTCCTGGAAGTGGTACGGCGGCACCGGCAGGGCCAGCGGCGCTGGCTGCGCCTGGTACACGCGGCCAGCGATGTCGTACTTGGATTTGTGGCAGGGGCAGAAGTAGCCGCCCTTCCATTCCGCATCGAACGGCTGCGGCTTCACTTCAGGCAGGAACTCCGGCGCACAACCCAAGTGGGTGCAGACGCCCACCAGCACCATGATTTCCGGCTTGATCGAGCGATAGGCGTTCTTGGCGAAGGCCGGGGTCTGGTCGGCGTTGGCCGATTCCGGATCGACCACCAGCGCGTCAAGCGCCTTCAGGCCGTCGACCATCGCCTGGCTGCGGCGCGCGATGAAGATCGGCTGGCCTCGCCACATCACCACCAGCTGCTGGCCCTCGGCGAGGTCGCCGATGGCGCTGATGGTGGGTGCGCCGGCCAGCTTGGCGCGGGCACTGGGATTCCAGCTCTTGATGAACGGGACGGCGGCGAACCCCGCGCCCACGGCGCCGACCACGGCGGTGGTGGCGGTCAGGAACCGGCGACGACCCGGATTGACCGGGTTGTGGACCTCATCGTTGGCCATTCAGGCGCTCCGATTTGATGAATGCTGGCATTGGCGGGCGGCGAGCCGCACGCGGATCGCCACAAAGACGACAAAGTGTAACGGAACGTTAAATGGCAGGACAATATCGACCAGCCCCGCAACGGCTATCTGGCGGCCAGCTGGCCCCGGTAGCGGTCCGCCAGCAGGTTCACCCGTTCCACATAGCGACGGGTCTCGCTATAGGGCGGCACGCCCTTGTACTTGTCCACCGCGCCCTCGCCCGCGTTGTAGCCCGCGGCGGCCAGGGTGAGGTCGCCCTTGAACCGGCGCAGCAGCCAGGCCAGGTACTGCACGCCGCCATGGATGTTCTGGCGGGCATCGAAGGCATTGGTGACGCCGAACCGGCGCGCGGTGGCCGGCATCAGCTGCATGAGCCCCTGCGCGCCCACGCGCGACAGCGCACGCGGGTTGTAGGCGGACTCGGCATGGATGATGGCGCGGACGATGGCCGGATCCACCCCGTGCAGGCGTGCTGCCTCGGCGATCTCCTCCTGATAGGCGACCGTGTTCAGCCGCAGCCTGCCGAAGTTCACCCCGGGATTGGCGCCGCAGGCGAAGCAGGCTTCCATGTAGCTGTAGGGAATGGACCGAACCGAGGACGTCGCGACCCCGCGCGGCGGCGTGGTGCTGGCGTAGGTCACGCCATTGCGCTTGTAGGTGTATACGCGGCCACTGACGCGGCGACTGCCCTGCGCAGCCGGAGCGGAAGGCTTGGCTGCCGTGGCCAGGCTGGCCTGGGCGCTGGCCGGCGTGATCGGCGCGATGGTCGCCGCCGAGGCCGAGGCCACCGGCTGCCACTTGGCCGCGGGCTGCTTGCGGTACTGGGCCACCGCCGTGCAACTGGCGCCGGGGATGCGCTTGCTGGCGTAGCTGCGGGTGCCGTCCGGCGATTCACAACGGTACAGCGTGCCCGCCATGGCATCACCGGCAGACAGCCATGCCATCGCCGCACACATGAGCCAGATTGCTGTCCGCATCCGCGATCGTCCCCATTCACCCGCCATCAAGGCCGGGCTTCCCCGCACAGGCATGCACCATAACACCGGGGGTTTGCCTACACTAGCCTCCCTTCCGCCCACATCCGGCCCGGATTCAGCACCGCGCCCCGGAGACCCCATGACCGACCGCATTCCTCTCGCCGTGCTCGACGGCACCCGGCCGACCACCAAGCCCGTCTCACCGCGTGGCAAGCTCTTCATCCAGACCCACGGATGCCAGATGAACGAGTACGATTCGGCGAAGATGGCCGACGTTCTCGCAGAACACGAGGGCCTTGAGCTCACCACGATCGCCGAAGAAGCCGACGTGATCCTGGTCAATACCTGCTCGATCCGCGAAAAAGCGCAGAAAAAGGTGTTCAGCCAGCTGGGACGCTGGCGCAACCTGAAGAACGGCGACCGCCCGGTCCTGATCGGCGTCGGTGGCTGTGTTGCCTCACAGGAAGGCGAGGCGATCGTGAAACGCGCGCCCTTCGTTGACCTGGTGTTCGGGCCGCAGACCCTGCATCGCCTGCCCGAGCTGATCCGCGCCCGCCGCGCCGAGGGCCGGCCGCAGGTGGACATCTCCTTCCCGGAGATCGAAAAGTTCGACGCCCTGCCCGAGCCGCGCGCCGAAGGCCCGACCGCGTTCGTCTCGATCATGGAGGGCTGCAGCAAGTACTGCAGCTTCTGCGTGGTGCCCTACACTCGCGGCACCGAGATCAGCCGCCCGTTCGAGGACGTGCTGGTGGAGGTGATGCAGCTCGCGGCCCAGGGCGTGCGCGAGGTCAACCTGCTGGGGCAGAACGTCAACGCCTACCGCGGACCGATGGGCGAAGGCGGCGACACGGCCGATCTTGGCCTGCTGATCCGCACCATCGCCGAGATCGAGGGCATCGACCGCATCCGCTTCACCACCTCGCACCCGCTGGAGTTCTCCGACTCGCTGGTGGAGGCCTACCGCGACGTGCCGCAGCTGGCCAACTACCTGCACCTGCCGGTGCAGTCG
>JAEXBT010000203.1 GCA_023393895.1 Pseudomonadota bacterium | reverse complement strand
TCCAGCGTGCCGGCAGCCTGTTCCAGCAACAGCCGGCTTTGCAGGTAGTTGTACTTGGCCTGCGAGTAGGCCTGCTGCGCGTTGAACAGGTTCTGCTGGTTCAGCAGCACGTCGATGACGGTGCGGGTCCCGACTTCCAGGCCGACCTGCGAGGCCTCGTAGGCGCTCTGCGCGGCGACCAGCGCCAAACGCCGGGCTTCGACCGCGCTGATGCCGGCCGACAAGCCCTGGTAGGCATTGCGGGTGTTGCGCTCCAGCGCGCGCTTCTGTTGCTCCAGCTGCTGCTCGGCCACGTCGCGCTGGGCGACGGCCTGGCGCACCCGTGACTGGGTCGCGAAGCCGTTGAAGATCGGCACGGACAGGGTGATGCCGATGCTCGGGCCGTGGCTGTTGTTCTCGGAGTTGAAATCGATGCCCTGCTGGCGGCCATTGACGTCACTGCGGGTGTGGCTGTAACCGCCATCGGCGTACACGTTGGGCAGGTAGCCTGCACGTGCGGTCCCGATGTCCTGCTCCGCGGCCGCGACGCGGGTCTGCTGGGCGGCCAGCGCCGGGTTGTTGGCGATCGCGCGCGCGACCCAGTCATCGGCACCGCCGGCAGCGGGCATCTGCGGCTTGAAGTCGTCGGGCAGCGCCATCAGGCTGCGCACCGGCTGGCCGGTGATTTCGGCCAGCGCCTGATAGGCGTCCTCCAGCGCATTGCGTTGCAGGATGGTGTTCGCCCGCGCACCCTCGTACTGCGCGCGCGCCTCGTGCATGTCGGTGATCGGGGCGAGGCCCACTTCCAGCCGCTTGCTGGCGAAGTCGAACTGCTTCCTCAGCGCGGCTTCCTGCGCCTCGGCCGCGGCCAGCGTCTCCAGCGCGACCAGCACGTTGAAGTAGGCCTGCGAGGTGCGGGTGATCAGTTCGTCGCCGCTGAACTCCAGCTGCTGTTCGCCGGCCAGCGTGCGCAGGCGCTGCGCCTTGTGCGAACTCATCAGCGCCGGATCCCAGACCATCTGACGGGCACCAATGCGCGCGCTGAGCGTGTCGCTGGTGCTGGTGCGTGCGCCACCGGAGATCAGCTGCCCGGTCACCGGGTCGTACTGCGGCTGGCCGGACTCGCTGGTGTTGCGTGAGCGGTTGGCGCTGACGCTGCCATTGACCTGCGGCAGCATCTGCGCGCGGGTCTGCGCCTCGCCCTCGGCGGTGATGCGCTGGCCGGCCTCGGCCGCTGCCAGTTGCGGATCATTGCCGCGCGCCAGCTGATAGGTCTGCAGCAGGTCCTCGGCCTGGGCCATGGTGGGCAACAGGGCGAAGGAGAGAGCAAGGGCGAGCGGGCGGCAGCGCATCGGTGTTCCTCGGTTGGCGTGCGATCGGGGGCGCGGCTGGCGCCCCCGATCGGTCAAAGGACGAATCGTGGTGCCGGCTCGGCGCCCACGAGATAGGGAAGGTCGGTTTCGAACAACGATTGGACGCGCGGTGCGTTGACATCGCCCTCGACGAGGGCGGCCTCCATCACCGGCGACTGGCCGTGGATGACGAACAGGCGGCCACCGGGCTTGAGCCAGCCGAGGAAGTGCGGAGGGATCTCCGCCACCGCGCCGGTCACGCAGACCACGTCGAAGGGCTCGGTCGCCGACCAAGCCATCGCATCCGCGGTTTCCACCTCGACGTTGGCGTGGCCTTGCGCAGCCAGCCGCTCGCGCGCGGCGTCGGCCAGCGCAGGGTTGATCTCCAGGCTGTGCACATGGGCGCCGAGCTGGGCCAGGCAGGCGGTCAGGTAACCGCTGCCGGTGCCCACTTCCAGCACGCGCTCCTGCGGGGCCACCAGCAAGGCCTGCAGCGCGCGACCTTCCACCACCGGCTTCATCATGAACTGGTCGTGGCCGATCGGCAGCGACAGGTCGGCGTAGGCGAGTTCGCGGTGCGCGGCTTCCACGAAGGCTTCGCGCGGGGTGGCGCCGATCACCAGCAGCACGCGCGGATCAAGCACTTCCCACGGCCGCACCTGCTGTTCGACCATGTTTTCTCGGGCTTGGGCGTAATCAATCGTCATGGGTGGGCCTGATGGACGAAGCGGGCGGGCATTCTATCCCGCCCGGCATTGAAGGATGCCCGCGGGGGCGGCCGCACTTGAGTGCCGGAAGTCACCGGTGCGGAGGTCATGGCACGCGTCTGGCGTAGGCACGCAGGAACAGGTCGATCGCGCTTTCCATCTGGCGTTCGGCCTCGGCATCGTCCAGTGGCTCGGGGTGGCCGAGCATCAGGCGTGCGTGTGCCTCGCCCTTGAGCAGTGCGCACAGGTGCGAGGCGGCAAGCGTGGTGTCTTCGATCAGCAGTTCACCGGCATCCACGCGCTGCTTGAGCAACGCGGCCAGGCCCTCCTGGATGCGCGCCGGGCCGTCGTCCCAGAAGCGCGCCGCCAGCTGTGGCGACAACGCGCTCGGCGCGGTCAGCATGCGATGGCCGGCGATCGCGGTTGGGCTGTTGGCCAGCGCGTGGAAGGCGCGACCGATCCCGATCAGGTGCTCGCGCAGCGGCGTGCCCGGCGCCGGCTGCAGCAGCGCCACGGGCATCTCCTGTTCGCAATGCGCGCGCACCGCGGCCGAGAGCAGCCCTTCCTTGTCCCCGAAATGGCTGTAGAGCGTCAGCTTGGAGACCCCGGCCTGCTGGGCGATCTGATCCATGCTCACGCCCTCGAACCCGTGCGCGGCGAACAGCTGCTTGGCCGCCTCGAGCACGGCGGCGCGCTTGGCCGGGTCCTTCGGACGGCCGGGCGCGTTGCGGGAGGCGGTGGTGACGGGAGCGGGGCGACTCATGCCCGCAATAATAAACCGCTTGGTTCTCTAAGTCCGTGCGCGCTGCCGACAGCCGTGCACGATGTTCAGTTTTGCGCCGGCAGCAGTGCGGCGGGCGAAGCATTGATCGGCGTCAGGTACGCGCTGGCCTCGAAGCCGGCATCAACGAATCCTCGGCGCATCGCAGGCGCGGCGGCCTCGGCCTCCGCGCGGTTGGCGAACCAGCCGAACACGCTCGGTCCGCCCCCCGAGATGCTGGCTCCCAGCGCCCCATGATCGAGTGCCGCCTGCTTGACCTGCGCGAAGCCCGGAATCAACGCGGCGCGGCGCGGCTCCACCAGCACGTCGCGCAGGCCTTCGCGGATCAGGTCGATGTCGCCACGTTGCAGGCCGGTCAGGAAAAGCGCCAGCGCGGTGGTCTGGGCCACGCAGTCGGCCAGAGGGTAGGGCGCGGCGAGTGCCTCCCGGGCGCGGCGGGTTTCCAGCACCTGCGCAGGATGTACCACCACCGCATGCAGCGCTTCCGGCACGGCGAGACGCAGCACGCGTTCCGGGGTCGCCAGCGCGACGCCCCCGACCAGCATCGGCCCGACGTTGTCGCCCTGGCGGCTGCGGGTGGAGACGAATTCTCCGGCCAGCGCGAACGGATACAGCGCCGCCTGAGGCAGGGGCGCGTCCAGCAGTGCATTGGCCGCGACCAGCGCCGCCACGGCCGACGCCGCCGATCCGCCCAGCCCGGAGCCGAGCGCGATGCCTTTTTCCAGCGTGACCTCGAAGCCGAACGGTAGTCGCAGCGCATCGCGCAGCGCGATCAGGGCCGCGCCGGCAGTGTTCGCGGGTGCATCGAGCGGAATGCGGTCGATGCCGGCCACCGCGCCGCCAACGCGGGCAATACGGACTTCGGGGGCATCGATGCGGCGCACCGTGGCGACATCGCCGATGCCGTCGATCGCATGGCCGAGCAGGTCGAAGCCGACGCCGATGTTGCCGACGCTGCCGGGCGCGCGTGCCGTGGCGATGGCGGGGGTTTCATTCATCACGCTACTTTACGGCCGCAGCGCCGTCGGTTCGCGCCACCCGCGCGGATGAGCCACAATGGCCACTGAAGCGGGGGTACCGGCAACGGTTGAGACAGACCCTTCGAACCTGATGCGGGTGATGCCGCCGTAGGGAAGCTTCGCAACGCGTCCTGCGCGTGCGCCGCCGCTTCGTCCGCAGATCACACAGGACGATGCCATGAACGCGCTTCCCACTGAACTCCTCCGCCAGGCCGAGCAACTCTCTGCAGAGGTCACGCGGCCGATTCCCGGTTCGCGCAAGATCCATGTCGAAGGCACGCAGCCGGGCGTGCGCGTGCCGATGCGCGAAATCGGACTGACCCGGACACCCACGCTGTTCGGTGGCGAGGACAACGCGCCGGTGACGGTGTACGACTGCAGCGGCCCCTACACCGATCCGGAAGCGGTGATCGACCTGGCGAAGGGACTGCCGGGCCTGCGTTCGCCATGGATCGACGCGCGTGGCGACAGCGAACAGCTTGCGGGCATCAGCTCCGAATTCGGACGCTCGCGTGAACATGACCCGAAGCTGGCGCACGTGCGCTTCCCGAACCGCGTGGCGCCGCGCGTGGCCAAGGCCGGCGCGAACGTCAGCCAGATGCACTACGCGAAGCGCGGCATCGTGACGCCAGAGATGGAATTCGTGGCCATCCGCGAGAACCAGCGGCTCGAGGCCGTGCGCGACGCGCACCTGCTGCAGGCGCACCGTGGCGAATCGTTCGGCGCCAGCATCCAGAAGATCATCACGCCGGAATTCGTGCGCGACGAGATCGCCCGCGGCCGCGCCATCCTGCCGAACAACATCAACCATCCCGAGAGCGAGCCGATGATCATCGGCCGCAATTTCCTCACCAAGATCAACGCCAACATCGGGAATAGCGCCGTGAGTTCCGGCATCGCCGAGGAAGTGGAAAAGCTGGTCTGGGCGATCCGCTGGGGCGCCGACACGGTGATGGACCTCAGCACCGGTAAGCACATCCATGAGACCCGCGAGTGGATCCTGCGCAACAGCCCGGTGCCGATCGGCACGGTGCCGATCTACCAAGCGCTGGAGAAGGTCGATGGCCGCGCCGAGGAACTCACCTGGGAAATCTTTCGTGACACGCTGATCGAGCAGGCCGAACAGGGCGTGGACTACTTCACCATCCATGCCGGCGTATTGCTGCGCTACGTGCCGCTGACCGCGAAGCGGGTGACCGGCATCGTCTCGCGCGGCGGTTCGATCCTGGCGAAGTGGTGTCTGGCGCACCACAAGGAGAACTTCCTCTACACGCATTTCGAGGACATCTGCGAGATCATGAAGGCGTACGACGTCGCCTTCTCGCTGGGCGATGGCCTGCGCCCAGGGTCGCTGGCGGACGCCAACGACGCCGCACAATTCGGTGAACTGGAAACGCTGGGC
>JAEXBT010000073.1 GCA_023393895.1 Pseudomonadota bacterium | reverse complement strand
AAGTCGCCGTGGAGCATCTACCGCAAGATGCGCGACGAGCAGAAGTCGCTCGAGCAGGTCATGGACGTGTTCGGCTTCCGCATCGTGGTGCAGACCGTGGCCGACTGCTACCACGCGCTGGGCGTGGTGCACGCGGCATTCAAGCCGCTGGACGGGCGCTTCCGCGACTTCATCGCCATCCCCAAGGCCAACGGCTACCAGTCGCTGCACACGGTGCTGTTCGGTCCATACGGCGCGCCGATCGAGGTGCAGATCCGCACCGAGGAAATGGATCTGGTGGCCGAGCGCGGGATCGCGGCGCACTGGACCTACAAGCAGGGCGGCGAGTCCAGCAGCCCGCTCACCCGCGCCAACAGCTGGCTGACCGAGGTGATGGAGAACCAGCAGGCATCCGGTTCCTCGCTGGAGTTCCTGGACAACGTCAAGGTGGAGCTGTACCCGGACGAGGTCTACGTGTTCACACCGAAGGGCCGCATCCTGTCGCTGCCGCGCAATGCGACCACGCTCGATTTCGCCTACGCGGTGCATACCGATGTCGGCAACCATGCGGTGACCTCGCGGGTCGACGGCAAGCTGGTGCCGCTGCGCAGCAAGCTGGCCAGCGGGCAGACGGTGGAGATCGTGACCGCGCGCACTTCGAGCCCGAAGCCGCAATGGCTGGAGTTCGTGGTGAGCGGCAAGGCGCGCACGGCGATCCGCCAGCAGCTCAAGCAGATCGGGCACGAAGACGCCGTGCAGCTGGGGCTGCGCATGCTCGAAGCGGCGCTGGAGGGCCATCAGCTCAGCATCGAGAAGCTGCCCAAGGGGCGGATGGAGAAGTTCCTGGCCGAGCAGCGTTATCCGCGCCTGGAGGCGCTGCTGGCCGAGATCGCGCTGGGCAACCGGATGCCGCAGCAGGTGGCGCAGCAGCTGGCCGGCGCCGAGGGCGAGCCGGCACCGCTGCGCGGGCAGCCGCACGAGGCGCTGGCCGCGCTGGGCCATGACCGCATCCGCATCACCGGTGCCGAGCGCGGGGTGATCAGCTTCGCGCAGTGTTGCCAGCCGATTCCGGGCGACGAGATCATGGGTTTCCACACCACCGGCAAGGGCGTTGTGGTCCATCGGATGACCTGCCCGAACCTGGCCGATTACCGTCGCGCGCCGGAGCGCTGGGTGGATATCGCCTGGGATGCGGCGGTGTCGGGCGACTACGCCTCCAGCCTCAAGGTGGAAGTCGACAACCGCCCGGGCGTGCTGGCCCAGGTGGCGGCTGCCATCGCGCAGGAGGAATCCAACATCGACAGCGTCGATTACCTGGAACGCGACGGCCGCGTGTCGGTGATCCGCTTCGCCATCGAAGTGCACGACAACGGCCATCTGGACGAAGTCATCCGTCGCGTGCGTCGGCTGTCGGTGGTGCACGGGGTGGAGCGGCTCTGACGGCACCGTAGAATGGCGGCTTCCCTCCAAGGAGTGCCGCGATGCCCCGCCAGCCGATCCAGACCGACCAAGCACCCGCCGCCATTGGCCCCTATTCGCAGGCGGTAGGCGCCGGCCAGACGGTCTACCTTTCGGGCGCGATCCCGCTTGACCCCGCGACTGGCGAAGTGGTCGAAGGCGGCATCGAGGCGCAGGCGCGCCGCGCCTTCGACAACCTCAAGGCGGTGTGCGAAGCGGCAGGTGGCAGTTTCGACGATATCCAGCGCCTGGGCCTGTACCTGACGGATCTCTCGCAGTTCGCCACCGTCAACGCGGTGATGGGCGAATACTTCAGCGCCCCGTTCCCGGCGCGCTCGACCATCGGGGTGGCGTCACTGCCCAAGGGCGTCGCGTTCGAGGTCGACGCGATCCTGGTCCTGCCGTAAGGACCGGTGGCGCGCAAGGCCCGGCCCGCGCCCGCGATCGAAGGCGGCGACACGCCGCTTTCGGCGCTGCCGGGCATCGGCCCGCAGAGCGTCGAAAAACTGGCCGCGCGCGGGCTGGAGCGGCTGCGCGACCTGTGGCTGTGGTTGCCGCGCGGCTACGAGGACCGTACCCGGCTGACCCCGATCGCCGCCTTGCAGCCGGGCGTGGCAGCGCAGGTGGAAGGCCGCATCCTCGCCACTTCCACCGGGTTCCGTTTCCGGCCGACGCTGAAGGTGGCGATCGCTGACGACAGCGGCGCCAGCCTCACGCTGCGCTTCTTCCATTTCCGCGGTCAGCAGGCCAATGCGCTGCGATCCGGCGCGCGCATTCGCGCCTATGGCACGCCGCGGCCCGGCCAGCTCGGGCTGGAGATGGTGCATCCGAGCTATCGCGTGCTGGGCGACGGCGATGAGGCGCTGGATGAGGCGCTGGCGCCGGTGTATCCGCCGGTCGAGGGCATCGGCCCGCAGACCTTGCGCAAGCTGGCGGAGCGCGCGCTCGCCGCCCTGCCCGAGGATGCCGCCCTCGAACTGCTCCCGGCCCAGGTGCTTCGCGAACTGCAGCTTCCCACCCTGCGCGAGGCGGTGATGACCCTGCATCGCCCGCCGGTCGACGTGGACCTGGCACTGCTGCAGGCCGGCCGCCATCCCGCGCAACGGCGGCTGGCGCTTGAGGAGATGCTCGCCCACCACCTGTCGCTGCGCCGCCAGCGCATCGCTCTGCAGGCGCATGTCGCGACCGCATTGCCGGCGCGTGGCGAGCGCGTGGCGAAGCTGCTGGCTGCCTTGCCGTTCACACTGACCGCGGCGCAGTCGCAGGTGTTCGACGAGGTGCAGCGTGACCTTGCCCGTGCGGTGCCGATGATGCGGCTGGTGCAGGGCGATGTTGGCTCCGGCAAGACCGTGGTTGCCGCGCTGGCGGCGCTGCGCGCGATTGACGCCGGTCATCAGGCCGCGCTGATGGCGCCGACCGAGCTGCTGGCCGAACAGCACGCGGCCACCCTGCGCCAGTGGCTGGAGCCGCTCGGCGTGCGCATCGCTTGGCTGGCCGGCAAGGTCACCGGCAAGGCGCGTGACGCGGTGTTGGCGGAAGTCGCGGGCGGGCAGGCGCAACTGGTCATCGGCACCCACGCGCTGATGCAGGAAGGTGTCGAGTTTGCCGACCTCGTGCTCGCGATCATCGATGAGCAGCACCGCTTCGGCGTGCAGCAGCGCCTGGCCCTGCGCGACAAGGGTGGCGCCGGTGGACGCGTGCCGCACCAGCTGGTGATGACCGCGACGCCGATCCCGCGCACGCTGGCGATGGCCGCCTACGCCGACCTCGACGTTTCCGTCATCGACGAACTGCCGCCCGGGCGCACCCCGGTGCAGACGGTGGCGATCTCGGCTGATCGCCGCCCGGAACTGGTCGAGCGGATCCGCGCGGCGATCGCTGAAGGGCGGCAGGCCTACTGGGTCTGCACGCTGATCGAGGCGCAGGAAGAGGGCGCGACGAAGATCGAGGCGCAGGCCGCGCAGACCACCTTTGATGCCTTGCGCGACGCATTGCCCGACCTGCGCATCGGCCTGGTGCATGGACGGATGAAGCCGCGCGAGAAGCAGGCGGCGATGGATGCGTTCAAGGTCGGCGCGCTCGACCTGCTGGTCGCGACCACGGTGATCGAGGTCGGCGTGGACGTGCCCAACGCCTCGCTGATGATCATCGAGAACGCCGAGCGGCTCGGGCTGGCGCAGCTGCACCAGCTGCGTGGGCGGGTGGGGCGCGGCAGCGCGCAATCGAACTGCGTGCTGCTCTATCAGCCGCCGCTCGGAGCCATCGCGCGGCAGCGGCTCGACACCCTGCGCCAGACCAATGACGGTTTCGTCATCGCCGAGAAGGATCTGCAGCTGCGCGGGCCGGGCGAACTGCTCGGCACCCGACAGACCGGGCTGGCCGAGTTCCGCATCGCCGACCTTGCCCGCGATGCCGACCTGCTGCCGCGCGTGCAGGCGCTGGCCGATGCGTTGCTGGCCGAGGCGCCGGAGATCGTCGGCCGCATCGTTGAACGCTGGGTCGGCGGGGCCGCGCGCTACGCCAGCGCCTGAAGCGGCGCGGGCATAATGCCGGCATGGCCGAACCGCTGATCCGCTGTCCCTGCTGCGCCTGGGAGCCTGCCGCCGAAGACCGCTGGGAATGTTCCCGCGAAGGCTGCGGCACCTCATGGAACACCTTCTGGACGCGTGGCGTCTGCCCCGGCTGCACCTACCAGTGGCGCAACACGCAGTGCTTCGCCTGCGGCGAGTTCTCGCCGCACGAGGCCTGGTACCACCAGCCCGAGGACATCGACGCGTCAGTTGAGGAAGCCCGGCCACTGGAGCTCGAGGCATGAGCGGCGCGCGCATCCCCCTGCTGATCGATACCGATCCGGGCGTGGACGACGCCCTGGCCATCCTGATGGCGCTCGACGAACCCGGCCATGACGTCGTCGGCCTCACCATTGCCGCCGGCAACGTTGGTCTGCGGCACACCGTCGCCAACGCACTCAAGCTGTGCGAAGTGGCCGGCCGTGATGACATCCCGGTGTTCGCCGGCTGCGCCGAGCCCCTGCTGCATCCCGCACCGGATGCGGCCGATGTCCACGGCGCCGACGGCTTCGGCGACATCGGCTACGCGCCGAGCCCGCGTCAGGCCGCCGCCGAGCATGCCGCGCAGGCGATCGTCCGGCTCTCGCACGCGCATGCCGGGCGCCTCCTGCTGGTCGCGCTCGGGCCGCTGACCAACCTCGCGCTGGCGCTGCGGCTCGACCCGTCGCTGCCGACGCGCATCGCCCGACTGGTGGTGATGGGGGGCGCGGTCAGCGGCCGCGGCAACATCACGCCCTTCGCCGAGTTCAACACCCATTTCGATCCCGAGGCCGCATACATCGTGTTCGAGGCGTTCGCCGGCTTCGACCTGGCCGACTGGGAGGCAACGATGGCGCATGGCTTCCCGCACGTGGCGGTGTATGCCTGGTGTGGCGCGGACTCGCCGCGGGCGCGCTTCTACGATGCGATCTCGCGCAAGACCCGGGCCTGGGCTGGCGAGCGTCGCGGGGATCGCTGGCACAGTGCCGATGCCTTGGCGATGGCCTTCGCGCTCGCGCCCGAAGACGCCGAAACCGCGAGCCATCGGTTGCAGGTCGCGCTGGATGGCCCGGCCCGCGGCATGACCCTGGTCGACTGGCAGGGGCTTGACCCGCGCCCGGCCAATGCGCGGCTCCTGCTGCGCTACCCGCAGGACGCGTTCGAGGCCCGGGTTGCGCGGGCGCTGGCGGCGGGTTGAGCGGGCTTGCACAGCGGCCATCGGACCGGCTAGAATGACCGGCTCAATCCATCAATCCGGTGCCGCCATGAAGGCCGACATCCATCCCCAGTAC
>JAEXBT010000056.1 GCA_023393895.1 Pseudomonadota bacterium | reverse complement strand
CACCAGGCCGCGCCAAGGCAGCGCGGCGTCGAGCGCCGCACCGTCTTCGGCATGGAACAGGACATAGCCGCTTCCGCGTTCGGTGCGTGCGTAGCCGGCGATGCCCGCCGCCGCCGCGCGGTCGGTGAGTTCTGCGGCGAGGTCCGGTTCGAAGCCGGCCCGGCACCAGCACAGCAGGCCGTCCATCGCGGTCAGTAGTGCGGGCCGCCGCGCTGGCCGTAATCGCGCAGCACCTCGCAGGCGGCATCGCGCAGCACGTCGCGGATCACGGTGATGCCGCGTCGATCGAGTTCGCCGGCCCAGTCGGCGGGCAGCGGACCTTCGTCGAACTCGGTCAGCGCTTCCACATCCTCGCTGCGCGCGCCGATCAGCAGGCGGTCGATGCCAGCCCAGACGGTCGCGCCGTAGCATTGGCAACAGGGTTGCGCGGAAGTGGCCAGGGTCAGCGGGCCGTAATGGCTGCCGTCGTCGTTCTGGTTGAGGCGTGCGCGCTGCAGGCGCTGCTGGCCCAACATGTAGGCCATCGCTTCAGCGTGCGCAACAGAACAGTTCTGCGGCAGCACCCGGTTGACGCCGACCGCGATCACCTGGTCAGCGGGGCCGAACAGCGCGGCGCCGAATGGCCCGCCGGATCGCGCATCGATATTGCGCCGTGACAGTTCGATCGCCAGCGCCACCTTCGATTCGTCACCGGGATAGGCGGGCGCGAAGGCGAATTCGTGCAGCCACGGGGGCAGGGTGAGGTGAAGTTGCAGCGGAATCACAGGGCTGCGGCCCGGCTGTCGGCCTTGCACTGGCCCTGCACGCAGCTGCAGGCGCTGATTTCGGGGAAGCCGCAGACGCTTGCCATGCCTGATTTCGCGCATCGCGCCTGCACTCCTGCCGGATCGGTCTGGGCGTTGACGTTGACGCAGCCCGGATAGTAGCCGCAGCAGTTGCCGACGTTCTTCACCACGCAGTCGGCATCGGTCTTGCAGCTGCGGTCCGGGCCGACTGGCAACTCGCCGATCGGTCGCGGCTGCACTGGGCGTTCAAGCGGATTGTCCGGAAAATTGCCCTGCACCGGTGTCTTTGTCGCCGGCTGCGGCGCACAGGCAGCGATGAGCCAAAGCATCGACAACAGCAACCAGGGGAATCGGCGCATGTCAGCCTTCCTTCTGCATCCAAGTATCGCGCAGGGTCACCGCCCGGTTGAAAACGACGCGTGAACCCGGCACGTGGTCGCGACGATCCGCGACGAAATAGCCCGTGCGTTCGAACTGGAAGCGCTCCTCCGGTGCGGCCTGCGCCGCGGCCGCTTCCACATGGCCGTGCGCGGTGCGGCGCGAATCGGGATTGAGGTGATCCTTGTAGGTCTTGCCGTTGCTGTCGTCGTCCGGGTTGGGGACGTTGAACAGCCGGTCGTAGAGGCGGAACTCGGCCGGCACGCCGGTGGCGGCATCGACCCAGTGGATGGTGCCCTTGACCTTGCGATTGGCGCCTTCCATGCCGGGTCGAGATTCGGGGTCCAGCCAGCCGCGCAGTTCGGTGATGTTGCCGGCTTCGTCCTTCACCACTTCGTCGCAGAGCACGATGCCGGCACCCCGCAGGCGCACTTCGCCGCCCGGCACCAGCCGCTTCCAGCCCTTCGGCGGCACTTCGGCAAAGTCCTCGCGGTCGATCCACAACACGTTCGAGAACGCGACTTCGCGCGAGCCCATCGCCTCGTCCTTCGGGTGATTGGGAAAGGTCAGCGATTCGGTGTGCCCGTCATCGAGGTTGGTGATGACGAATTTCAGCGGATCGACCACCGCCATCCGCCTTGGTGCCCGCGCATCCAGATCCTCGCGCAGGGTGTTCTCCAGCACCGTGGTGTCGATGGTGCTGTTCTGCTTGGACAGGCCCAGCCGCGAGACGAACAGCTTCAGCGCCTCTGGCGTGTAGCCGCGGCGGCGGATGCCCTGCAGCGTGGGCATGCGCGGGTCGTCCCAGCCATCGACCAGGCCTTCGTTGACCAGCGCCATCAGCTTGCGCTTGCTCATCACCGTGTAGTCGAGGTTGAGCCGCGAGAACTCGATCTGTCGCGGCTTGGCGGCCTCGTTCGGCAGGCCCTTGTCGATGAGCGGCTGCAGCAGTTCGGGGTTCTCGTGCAGCAGCACGTTGTCCACCGACCAGTCGTACAGCGGGCGGTGGTCCTCGAACTCCAGCGTGCACAGCGAATGGGTGATGCCCTCGATGGCGTCGCCCAGCGCATGCGCGTAGTCGTACATCGGGTAGATCGGCCACTCGTCGCCGGTGTTCTGGTGATCGACGTGCTTGATCCGGTAGATCGCCGGGTCGCGCATGTTCATGTTCGGCGAGGCCATGTCGATCTTCGCCCGCAGCGTGCGCGTGCCGTCCGGGAACTCGCCCGCGCGCATGCGCCGGAACAGGTCGAGGTTCTCGTCGACCGAACGATTGCGGTAGGGCGACTCCGTACCGGGCTCGGTGAGGGTGCCGCGGGTGGCACGCACTTCCTCGGCGCTGAGGTCGCAGACGAAGGCCTTGCCGTCCTTGATCAGCTTCTCGGCACCCAAGTAATACACGCCGAAGTAGTCCGAAGCATGGCGCAGCGAGTGCCAGTCATAGCCCAGCCAGCGCACATCGTCCTGGATCGCCTCGACGTACTCGGGGTCCTCTCTTGCCGGGTTGGTGTCGTCGAAGCGCAGGTTGCAGACGCCACCGAACTCCTCGGCGATGCCGAAGTCGGTGTGGATGGCGCGCACGTGGCCGAGATGCAGGTAGCCATTGGGCTCCGGCGGGAAGCGCGTCTTGATGTGCGTGTGCTTGCCGCTCGCCAGGTCCTCGCGGACGATGTTGCGGATGAAGTCGGTGCGCTCGGGAAGGGCGTTGGGGCTGTCGGTCATGGGGGCGGCGGCGAAATAGCTGTCGACAGTTTACCGGTATGCTGCCCGCGAACCCGCCGAGCCCCCGCCCATGCGTACCGTCTATCTGGCACTGAACCCGATCGATGCCCATCTGGTGAAGCATGCGCTGGAGGATGCCGGCATTCCCGCCTTCGTCCTCGGTGAGCACTTGGTTGGCGGCATGGGTGAACTGCCGGCGACCGGCTTGATCGAGGTCCGCGTGCCCGAGAGCCATGTCGGGGAAGCCGAGGCGCTGGTCGCCGCCCTGCCGCTGGTGCGTGGCGATGACCAAGTAGTGGCAGACGACGTCAGTGAGGGCGACGACTGGCTGCCGGCATGAGTGCCTGCGCGATGCCCGAGCCGGCGGCGCGGCGCGTCGCCATCGTCCAGCTGCTGGTGGGCGCGGCGATCATCGGCACCAACGGCCTAATGGTGCGCTATGCCGGCACGCCGCCGACCGTGTCCGCGTTCTGGCGGATGTTCATCTCCGGCATCCTGCTGGCGCTGCTGGTGCAGTCGCGGCATGGCTGGCAGCCGTTGTCGCGCCGCGCCTGGCTGTGGATCGCTTTGCCTTCGGTCGCGTTCGCGGTGGACCTGTGGATGTGGCACCGGAGCATCCTGATCGTCGGGCCTGGCCTGTCCACGCTCCTGGCCAATGCGCAGGTGTTCTTCATGGCGGTCGCCGGCGTGCTGTTCTTCGGCGAACGGCTCACGCTGCGGTTCGTCCTTGGCGTGCTGCTGGCGTTCTTCGGCCTCTGGCTATTGCTCGGGGCGGGCTGGTCATCGTTGCCGGCCGAGTACCGCTGGGGCGTATGGCTGGGGCTCGCCACCGGCGCGGCCTACGCGGCCTACAACATCGGCATCAAGCGCTCGCAGGCGGAAGCGGCGAAGACCTCGAAGCGCGCGCCGATCGAGCAGGTGCTGTGTCTGGCGGCATTCGGTTCGGCGCTGTTCCTGGGGCTGGCGGGCTGGGCAGAGGGGGCTTCGTTCGCGATTCCCTCGTGGAGATCGTTCGCGATCCTGCTGACCCTGGCGGCGATCGGCCACTGCCTCAGCTGGATCCTGATTTCGCGCTCGATCGCGGTGCTGTCGGTGGCGATGGTCGGGCTGCTGCTGCTGTTCCAGCCGATGGTCGCCTATCTGCTGGATGTCGCGCTCGGCCTGCAAACGCCCGGACCGCGCCAGTGGGCTGGCCTGCTGGTAACGCTCGCCGGCATCTTCGTCGCGGGGCTGAAGGCGCTGCCGCGCCGCGCTCCCGATTGACTCACTCCACCGCCACGCCGCAGACGTAAACCACCTCGCAGCCTCCCTGTCCGCTGTCCTCGCGGGTCAGCGAACTGCGCCAGCGCCAGCCGTCGTTCGCCTGCACTTCCACCAGCCAGCCGTCGATGCGCACCCGCTGGTCGCGACGGATGGCCGCCAGCGCCGCGGCGACCTCGCGGCTGGCCGGGATCATGTGCATGTTCGCGCTCTCCAGTCGTACCTGCGTGATCGGGATCGGCGGCGCGGCGTCCCAGCGCGTGTAGTACCAGCGGTTCTGCTGGCCGATGTCGAGGCTGGCGAGGACATCGTCGTCGCGCATGCGGTTCCAGCCGAGCGCAAGGTCGATCGGTGCGAATTCCGCCTCGCGATCTTCGTCATAGGTACGCGTGGACAGTACCCGGGCGTCCACGCTGAAGCCGGCCAGCGGCTGCAGGCGACCACCTGTATGGCGGAACGGACGCATCGCGCCGGATACGGTGGTCTGGGCGGGAAGGGTGGGAGTTCCAAGCGTTTCAGGCAGCGGGCAGCCTGCGGCAGCGATGCTGCGGCTTGGCGCGAACGGGCGATGTACCGGCGGCTTCGGCTTCATCGCCGCCGCGACCGCAGCCGGGTCGCGCAGGCCCGGTTCCGGCGTGCGCGTGGCGTTCCACCAGGCGGCTGTGGCCACGCCGCCTGCCGCCGCCAATCCGAGTGCGATCACGCGCTTGCGTGCCATGCGGGCTCGTCAGTCGTTGAGGAGCCCGGACGATAGCGGGCGCAATGTTTGCGCGATGTCGGCGAGCAGCGCGCCCATCGCCGAACTGCGGCGCCAGACCAGCGCGATGCTGCGCTTGGGCGCTTCGCCGGCGAATGGCACCAGCCGCAGGTGCTCGGGCTGTGCCACCGGCGGCAGGGTGGCGAGCTTGGGCAGCAGGGTGATGCCGGCGCCGGCCGCCACCATCTGCCGCAGTGTCTCCAGGCTGGTCGCGCGGAAGCCGGCCTTTTCGTGCGCGCCTGCCAGCCGGCACACGTCGAGCGCCTGGTCGCGCAGGCAATGGCCGTCCTCGAGCAGCAGGAGGGTCTGGTCGTCGAGGTCATCGAGCGTCACCGCGGACGCATCCGCGAACGGCCCGTCCTCGCGGGTGGCGAGCGCGAACGGCTCGTCGAACAGGGGCTCGGCGTGCAGGGTGTCGTCGTGCACCGGCAGGGCGAGCAGAGCGGCGTCGATCCGCCCCTCGCGGAGCTGGGCCAGAAGCACGTCGCTCTTTTCCTCGACCAGCAGCAGCTCGAGGCGCGGGAATCGCCTTTGCAGCGCCGGCACCGCATGCGGGAGGAAGTACGGCGCCAGCGTCGGGAACGCACCCAGCCGCAACGCCCCCGACTCCGGGTCCTGGCTGCGGCGGGCGAGGTCGCGCATGCCCTCGACGTCGGCGACGATGCCACGCGCACGCGCCACCAGCTCGCGGCCGACGGGCGTCAGCATCACCTTGCGCGGCGTGCGCTCGAACAGCTGCACGCCGAGCTCGTCCTCCAGCTTGCGGATCTGGGTGGAGAGCGTGGGCTGCGAGACGAAGCTCGCCTCGGCAGCCCTGCCGAAATGCCGGTGATCGGCCAGCGCAACCAGGTACTTGAGGTCGCGCAGGTTCATCCTCAGGCCGCCTTCGCCTCGGCCGGCGCGCTGGTGCGGATGATGTGGTCGAAGGCCGACAGCGCGGCGGTGGAGCCCGCGCCCATCGCGATCACGATCTGCTTGAACGGCACGGTCGTCGCATCACCCGCGGCGAACACGCCGGGCACGCTGGTCTGGCCGCGGTCGTCGATCACGATCTCGCCACGGTTGGTCAGTTCGATGCTGCCCTTCAGCCATTCGGTGTTGGGCAGCAGGCCGATCTGCACGAACACGCCGGCCAGGTCGATCTGCTTCGCCTCGCCGGAGACGCGATCGGTGTACTTCAGCGCGGCCAGCTTGCCGCCATCGCCGACCATCTCGGTGGTCTGCGCGTTGAGGTGCACCTCGGTGTTCGGCAGGCTGGCCAGCTTGCGTTGCAGCACTTCATCGGCGCGCAGCTTGGAGTCGAACTCCAGCACGGTGACGTGCTTGACCACGCCGGCGAGGTCGATCGCGGCCTCGATGCCCGAGTTGCCGCCGCCGATCACCGCGATCTTCTTGCCCTTGAACAGCGGGCCATCGCAGTGCGGGCAGAACGCCACGCCCTTGTTGCGGTGCTCGTTCTCGCCGGGCACGCCGGTTTCGCGCCAGCGCGCGCCGGGCGCGAGGATGACGGTCTTCGCCTGCAGGGTGGCGCCGCTCTCCAGCTCGACGCCGACCAGGCCACCCTCGCTCGCGGCGGGGATCAGCCGTGCCGCGCGCTGGTTGTTCATCAGGTCGACGCCGTAATGGCGGACGTGCGCCTCGAGCTCGGCGCCGAGCTTCGGGCCCTCGGTGTACTCGATCGACGGCAGGTTCTCGATCGCCATGGTGTCCAGCACCTGGCCACCGAAGCGTTCGGCCACCACGCCGGTAGGGATGCCCTTGCGCGCGGCGTAGATCGCGGCCGCGGCGCCGGCCGGGCCACCACCGACGATCAGCACGTCGAACGGGTCCTTCGACTTCAGCGCTTCGGCCGCACGTGCGGCGGCGCCGGTGTCGAGCTTGGCGAGGATCTGCTCGATGCTCATGCGGCCGGCATCGAACGGCTTGCCGTTCATGTGGATGGTCGGCACCGACATGATTTCCTTGGCCTCGACCTCGGCCTGGAACAGCGCGCCATCGATGGCGATGTGGCGGATGCGCGGGTTCAGCACGCTCATCGCGTTCAGCGCCTGCACGGTGTCCGGGCAGCTCTGGCAGCTGAGCGACATGAAGGTCTCGAAGGCGTAGTCGCCGTCAAGCGCGCGCACCTGCGCGGCCAGCGCCTCGTCGATCTTCACCGGATGGCCGCCGACCTGCAGCAGCGCCAGCACCAGCGAGGTGAACTCGTGGCCGAGGGGAATCGCGGCGAAGCGGACCTCGACGTCGCTGCCGTCCCGGCGGATCGCGAACGAAGGCCGGCGCACGTCCGCCTCGTCCAGACCGCTGCGGCTGACCTTCGGCGACATCTCGGCGATCTGGTCGAGCAGCGCGTTGAGCTCGCTGGACGCGGCGCTGTCGTCGAGCGCGGCGGCGAGGGTGATCGGGTGCTGCAGCTTCTCCAGCAGGCCGGAGAGCTGGGTGGCGAGGTCGGCATCCAACATGGCGGACTCCTTTCAAACGGCAAGGGAAGGGTGTGTCCACGCGTGGTGGACGACGGGAAGAGGGCTGGGAAGAACCACCATCGGGCGATCGTTCTTCCCAGCCCTCTCCGCGGACGGAGAGGGTGGGTGTAGTGCGGTTTAGATCTTGCCGACCAGGTCCAGCGACGGCTTCAGGGTCTTCTCACCTTCCTTCCACTTCGCCGGGCAAACCTCGTTGGGGTGCTCGGCGACGTACTTGGCGGCCTTGAGCTTGCGCACGGTCTCGGTGACGTCGCGGGCGATCGCGTTGTCGTGCACTTCCATCGTCTTGATCGTGCCCGAGGGGTCGATCACGAAGGTGCCGCGCAGCGCCAGGCCTTCATCGTCGATGTGCACGTCGAAGGCGCGGGTCAGCTTGTGGGTCGGGTCGCCGACCAGGGCGAACTTGGCCTTGCCGACGGCCGGCGAGGTCTCGTGCCACACCTTGTGGCTGAAGTGGGTGTCGGTGGTGACGATGAACAGCTGCGCGCCCAGCTTCTCGAACTCGGCGTAATGCTCGGCCGCGTCCTCGATCTCGGTCGGGCAGTTGAAGGTGAAGGCGGCCGGCATGAAGATCAGGACCGACCACTTGCCCTGCAGGTCCTTGTCGGTGATGGTGACGAATTCGCCGTTCTTGTAGGCGTTTGCGGTGAACGGCTGCACTTGGGTGTTGATCAGGGACATCGATGGCTCCTGTGGTGACGGGTGAGGGGCGAGGACGCGGGGGCGTCCGGCAGGAACCAAGATAGGCCGCATCGATTGATATTTCAAATCGATTATAGGAATCCTATTGATAGGCCCTGGCTATCGAGAGGATTCAAACGGTCGCCGTGGCTGCGTGCGCCTGCCGGCGCGCCGTCGGCCCGAGCTGCAGAAGCTGGCGTGCCCGCTGTTCGGTATCGGCATCGAGCGCGACGCAGGCGCGGAACTCGCCAGCCACCCACGCGGCGATGACGATCCCGTCGCGCAGCAGCAGGCGGTTGCCGGCCACCCGCGGGATCTTCTCGCCCGGCAGCACGCCGCCGGCGAGGTTGAGCGGATCGGTGGCGGAGATCACCAACAGCGCTTCGTCCGGCGCGCGCTTGCGGACCTGGCGCAGTGCCGCCACCGCTTCAGGCAGCGCGAACTGCTCGCCGACCAGCCCGGTGACGAAACGCCCGCCGCGGATCTCGCCGCGCGCCTCCAGCCGCCGGTAAACGCGCAACAGGTCGCGCCAGGGTGGCAGCCAGGCGGCCTCGCGTTCGAGCAGGCGCCAGCAGACCACGCCCCAGCGCCGCAGCAGCACCCGTGCCACG
>JAEXBT010000025.1 GCA_023393895.1 Pseudomonadota bacterium | reverse complement strand
CGTGTACACCTTCGCCAACCTGGCCGCGTTCCGGGCCGGGACCCCGACCCAGTACCAGCTGCGCGCGCCGCGCGCCGGCGGCAGCATCGACGACGTGCCGGCCCGTTACACCCTGAAGAATCTGGGCGTGTTCCTGCAGGACACCTGGGCGATCACCCCGGACTTCACCCTGATGTTCGGCGTCCGCATGGACAAGCCGGACTTCAGCGATCAGCGCCTGTTCAATCCGCGCATCCAGCAGCTGTTCGGTTACGACAACACCAACACCGTCGACAAGGCGCTGGTGCAGCCGCGCATCGGCTTCAACTGGAGCCCGATGAGCGACCTGCGCGCCCAGGTGCGCGGTGGCGTGGGCCTGTTCAGCGGCGCCGCCCCGAACGTGTGGCTGGCCGGCACCTACCAGAACACCGGCCTGAACTACATCGAATACGACCTGCGCGGCGCCGCCGCAGCGACCCATGGCTTCAGCCCGCAGGTGCCGCCGTCCCCCGCCGGCCTCAATCCGGCGGCCGGTCGCCACAACGTGGACATCGCCGAGCCGGGCCTGCGCCTGCCGTCCGTGTGGAAGGCCAACCTGGCCTATGAACAGGAACTGGGCTGGCAGGATCTGGTGTTCTCGGTCGAACTGCTGGCGACCAAGGTCAAGGACGGCCTGTTCTTCGAGCGCCTTGATCTCATGGATCCCAACTCCCGCCTCCAAGATGGTCGTGAGGCGTACTACAACGCGCAGGGATATGACCCGCGCTGCTTCAATGCCAATGGCAGCTTTGTTGCGAGCGCCCAGGGTGTTCTCGATGGCTGTTCTGTCCAGACGGGTGTGGACGCACGTGGCCGTCCGGTGTATGCCACGACCGTCCGCCAAAAGGCCAGCCGTCCGGGCGACATCGGCGACGTGATGCTGATGCGCAACACCGACAAGGGCAAGACCCAGCAGTTCACCGTCGGCCTGCAGAAGCCGTTGACCGATACCTGGGGCTGGAGCGCGTTCTACACCCGCACCGCCGCTTGGGAAGTCAGCCCGCTGACCAGCTCGCAGAACACATCGAACTGGAACAACACGCTGATCTTCAACGCCAACGAGGACGTGGCCTATCGCTCGCGTTACGCCATGCGCGACCGTGTGACCGCCACCGTCGAGTTCCGCAAGGCCTTCTTCGGTGACTACAACACCCGCGTCGGCCTGTTCTACGAAGGTCGTACCGGCCGTCCGTACAGCTACATCTTCTACAACGACGCGAACGGCGACGGCGCGGCCACGAACGACCTGTTCTACGTGCCGGCCGCCCCGGGTGACGTCCTGTGGAAGGGCGGGGCCGCGATGGAAGCGGCGTTCTTCGAGTGGCTGGAGCAGAACCCGGAGCTGGGCAGGTACCGCGGCATGGTGGCCCCGGCGAATGCCTTCACCGCCAAGTGGACGAACAGTTTCGACCTCCGCATCGCCCAGGAGCTTCCGGGCTTCTGGCAAGGCCACAAGTCGGAGATCTCGCTGGATGTCATGAACCTCGGCAACCTGCTGAACAAGGACTGGGGCCTGATCGAAGATTACGGCTTCTTCTCCACCCGTCGCGTGGCCAACTACACGGGCATCGACCCGGTGACCGGCAAGTACGTGTACAACTTCAGCGGTAGCACCGATAACCCGCAGATCCAGGAAAACAACAACGACAAGGGCAACACCGGTGCTTCGCGCTGGGCGGTCCAGGTCGGTTTCCGCTACAAGTTCTGATCGCGTCCCCGATGCGATGCATCACCCGAAACGGCCGGAGGAATCCGGCCGTTTCCTTTTGTCCGATGCACCGGGCAGCGGGACGATGCGATAAAGTGGAAGCATGCAAACCCATATCCAAGAACAAGAAGAATCCTCCGTTTCCATGCTTCCCACCGTCAGTGCCAGCATCTATCCGCGAGGCGGCCTGGACGTCCTTTCCCGCGAGGAAGTCGCGCGCCTGAAGGACGCCTCGACCGGCGGCATGCACGAACTCCAGCGCCGCTGCGCGCTCGCCGTGCTGACCAGCGGCAGCGCCTCCGACGACCCGACCGCCGCGCGCGAGCTGTATCCGGATTTCGACATCGAAGTGACCCAGCAGGATCGCGGCGTGCGCATCGACCTGCACCACGCGCCCGCCATGGCCTTCGTCGATGGCCGCATCATCCGCGGCGTCGCCGAGCTGTTGTTCGCCACCGTGCGCGACCTGGCCTACGCGGCCATCGAACTCGGGCCCGAATACGCCGAGGAACTGGAAACCGGCCCGGGCATCACCGATGCCGTGTTCCGCGTGCTCCGCAATGCGCGCGTGCTGTTCCCGAGCGATCCCAACCTGGTGGTCTGCTGGGGCGGCCACTCCATCTCCCGCGACGAATACCTCTACACCAAGGAGGTCGGATACGCGCTGGGCCTGCGCAGCATCGACATCTGCACCGGTTGCGGCCCGGGCGCGATGAAGGGGCCGATGAAGGGCGCCACCATCGCCCATGCCAAGCAACGCAAGCTGCGTACGCGCTACATCGGGATCACCGAGCCGGGCATCATCGCCGCGGAATCGCCGAACCCGATCGTGAACCACCTGGTGATCATGCCGGACATCGAAAAGCGCCTCGAGGCGTTCGTGCGCATGGCCCACGGCATCATCGTGTTCCCCGGCGGCGTCGGCACCGCGGAGGAAATCCTCTACCTGCTCGGCATCCTGCTGCGCGAGGAGAACCGCGGCATCGAGTTCCCGCTGGTGTTCACCGGGCCGGTTTCCGCCGCCCCGTACTTCGAACAGATCGACACCTTCATCCGCCTGACCCTGGGCGAGGAAGCGACCCGCCTGTACCGCATCGTGATCGGCGACCCGGCGGACGTGGCCCGGCACATGGCGAACGGCATCCGCCGCGTGCGCGAGCAGCGCGTGGAGACCAAGGATTCGTTCTTCTTCAACTGGGGCCTGCACATCCCGCTGGATTTCCAGCGTCCGTTCGAGCCGACCCACGGAGCGATGGCCTCGCTGGACCTGCACCACGGGCGCAAGCCGCACGAGCTCGCCGCCGACCTGCGGCGCGCGTTCTCCGGCATCGTCTCGGGCAACGTCAAGGAGCCCGGCGTGCGCCGCATCCAGGAGCATGGTCCGTTCGAGATCCACGGCGCGCCGGACATGATGGCGTCGCTGGATGCCCTGTTGCGCGCCTTCGTGGAGCAGCGCCGGATGAAGATTTCCGGCGAATACAAGCCGGTGTACCGCGTCGTCACCTGAGCATCGGGTGGCTGCCGGGAGGCCGGTGGCCGCCTACAATGGCGGGATGAAGATCCGCATCGGACAGGGCTACGACGTCCACGCCTTCGGCCCCGGCGACCACGTGATGCTCGGGGGCGTGCGCGTGCCGCACGAGGCCGGCGTGCTGGCCCACAGCGACGGGGACGTGGTGATCCACGCGCTCTGCGATGCCATGCTCGGCGCGTTGGCATTGGGCGACATCGGCCGGCATTTCCCCCCCAGCGACATGCGTTGGAAGGATGCGGCGAGCATCGACTTCCTGCGCCACTGCCGTTCGCTCGCGGAGGCCCGCGGCTGGCGCATGGGCAATTGCGACGTCACCGTGATCTGCGAACGTCCGAAGGTCGGGCCGCACGCCGAGGCCATGCGCGGGTTGCTGGCCGCGGAGCTGGGCGTGGAGATCGATGCGGTCAGCATCAAGGCCACCACCAGTGAAAAGCTGGGATTCACCGGACGCGGGGAGGGCATCGCCGCGCAGGCGGCCTGCCTCCTCCTGGGTGACTGAGCCGCGCGCCGATCAGCAGCGTGCGTGGACCAGCGTGCCGATCGCCTCGCCGCGCAGGATCCGAAGCACCGCGCCGGGCTGGTCCATGTCGAAGATGCGCATCGGCAGGCCGGCATCGCGGCAGAGCGCGAACGCGGCGGTATCCATCACCTGCAGGTTGCGGGCGATGATCTGGTCGTAATCCAGGGTTTGGAAGCGCACTGCATCGGCGTGCTTCTTCGGGTCCTTGTCGTACACGCCATCGACCTTGGTGGCCTTCAGCAGCAGGTCGGCGCCGATCTCGATCGCGCGCAGGGCGGCGCCCGAGTCGGTGGTGAAGAAGGGGTTGCCGGTGCCCGCGGCGAAGATGGTGATGCGGCCCTTCTCGAGATGGCGGATGGCGCGGCGGCGGATGTAGTCCTCGCAGACGTCGTTGATCTTGAGCGCGCTCATCACCCGGGCCTTGCCGCCCAGCTTTTCCAGCGCGTCCTGCATGGCCAGCGCGTTGATAACCGTGGCCAGCATGCCCATGTGGTCGCCGGTGACCCGGTCCATGCCGCCGGCGGCCAGGCCGGCACCGCGGAAGATGTTGCCGCCACCGATCACCAGCGCGATCTCGGCACCGGCTTCGCGGGCCTCCATCACTTCCCGTGCGATCCGGTGCAGCACCTTCGGGTCGATCCCGTAATCCTCGCTGCCCATCAATGCCTCGCCGGAAAGTTTCAACAGGACACGGCGATGAGCGAGCTGGGACATGGCGGCTCCGGGGGCGGTTTCAGGATGCGGGCATTCTACTCCGCCGATGGCGCGCGCGACCGCTTCACTCGATGCGTTCGAACGAGAACAGCCTTCGCAGCGGATGGCGGCGGCGTTCGATCACGTTGCGGAGGAGGCCGGCGCCGAGCATCGAATAGGTGATGCCGTTGCCGCCGTAGGCCATCGCGAAGAGCACGCGCGGGCCATGCTGCGGGCTGGCGCCGAAGAAGGGCAGGCCATCCTCGGTTTCCGCGAAGGTGCCGGCCCAGCTGAACACGGGCTCCATCGGCAGGTCGGGAAACATGCCGCGGACGCGCTCCGCGAGCTGGCGGGCGCGCGCGAGGACGCGGGCATCGCGGCGCGCCGGGA
>JAEXBT010000014.1 GCA_023393895.1 Pseudomonadota bacterium | reverse complement strand
ACCACCACCTGATGCCGGCGGATCAGCTCGGCGATGTCTTCCGCACGCGCGGCGATCGGCAGCTCGGCATTGATCGTGGCGGCCGGCAGTTGCGCGGCGCGGCTTTCGCGCGCGGCCAGCGATTGCGAGAGCTTCGCGGCGAAGGCCTCGCGTGCGGCATCATCCGCCGGCTTCGCCCGCCACTTCGCGAGCAGGGCCAGCAGGCGGCCACGGTCACGCGTGGACGCACCATCGATGGCGCGCCGCGCGTGGCGGAGTTCCGGGGCGGGCGAAGTGGGCATCGACAGCTAACTGGGTGCGGCGGGGTCCGCGTTCAAGCCTGCAGCGGCTGGTGTTCAGGCCGCGCCAAGCGCGCGCTCCAGCACCGCCATCCGTACCAGCACGCCGTTTTCCACCTGACGCAGGATGCGCGATTGCGGGCCATCGGCCACTTCATCGGAGATTTCCACGCCGCGGTTCAGCGGGCCGGGATGCATGACGATGGCGTCCGCCCGCGCGCGGCGCATCCGTTCGGCGGTGATGCCGTAATCGCGGTGGTAATCCTCCAGCGATTCAATCAACCCGTCCTCCATGCGTTCGCGCTGCAGGCGCAGGGTCATCACCACGTCGGCGCCGTCCAGCGCCTCGTCGAGGTCATGGGTGACATGGCAGCCATCGAGCGTGGCGTCGGTGGGCAGCAGGCTGGCCGGGCCGCAGGCGCGGATTTCGCCGGCACCCAGCGTGCGCAGCGCGCCGAGATCGCTGCGCGCCACCCGCGAATGCAGGATGTCGCCGATGATGGCGATCCTGAGCCCGGAAAAATCCCGTCCCCTGGCCTCGCGGATGGTCAGCATGTCCAGCAACCCCTGGGTGGGATGCTGGCTGCGGCCATCGCCGGCATTCACCAGCGCGGTGCCCGGCCCGGCGGCGGCGGCCAGCGCGGCGACGGCACCCTCCTCGCGGGCGCGCACGACGAAACCCTCGACGCCCATCGCCTCGATGTTGCGCAGGGTGTCGAGCGCGGTCTCGCCCTTGGTGGCCGAGGATGTCGCGGCCTCGAAGCCCAGCACGTCGGCACCGAGGCGCTGCGCGGCGCGCTGGAAGCTCAGGCGGGTGCGGGTGGACGGCTCGAAGAACAGGGTGCAGATCGCGCGTCCGGCCAGCCGGTCGCGGCAATCACCGGCATCGCGCAGTGTTTCCGCGCGATCGAGCAGCGCGCCGAGCGTGGCGGCGTCGAGGTCCTGGATCGAGAGCAGATGCGATGGCATTTCAGTCTTCCTTGGCGGCGATGTCCACCGCGGTATCGGGGGCGGCGATCCAGCGCTCGACGATGACCGCGGCGGCCACCGCATCGAGATTCGCGGCATCGCGGCGCCGGCGCTGGCCCTCCGCACGCGCGCTGGCGAAGCGTTGCGCCGCCTCGATGCTGCTGCTGCGTTCGTCGATCATCAGCACCGGCAGCCCGAAACGCTCGCGCAGGGCCCGCGCGAACCGGCGCGCGCGCTGGCGCGAAGGCTGGTCGCCGCCGTCGAGCGAAAGCGGGTCGCCGACGATGAAGCCGGCCGGCAGCCATTCGCGCTTGAGGCGGTCGATGGCCGGCCAATCGGCTTTTTCGTCGCGCATGTCCACCACCGCGATGCCGCGCGCACCGGCACCGAGCGCGCTTCCGACCGCGACGCCGATGCGCCGCGCGCCGACATCGAAGCCGAGCACGGTGCCGTCCAGCCTCATGCGCGGCCGCTGTACCTGGCCATGGTGGACATGTCCACGCCGACCAGCCCGGCCGCGGCCTGCCAGCGCTGCTCGATCGGCAGGCGGAACAGGATGGCGTCATCGGCCGGCGCCGTCATCCAGCTGTTCTCGACGATCTCCTGCTCCAGCTGCCCGCTGCCCCAGCCGGCACAACCCAGCGCCACCAGCGCACGCTCCGGGCCTTCGCCGCGCGCCATCGCCTCCAGCACGTCGCTCGAGGTGGTCAGGCGCAGGCCGTCGGGCAGGCGGATGCTGGAATCCCAGTCGCGATCGCCATCGTGCAGCACGAAGCCGCGCTCGGCATGCACCGGCCCGCCGGCCAGCACCGGACGCGCCAGCAGCTCCGGGGCGCCGCCTTCGATCTCGAGCTGGGATAACAGGCTGCCCAGGCTGAACTCGGAGGCACGGTTGACGACGATGCCCATCGCGCCGTTGCCGTCGTGCTGGCAGATCAGCGTGACCGTGCGGGAAAAGTTCGGATCATCGAGCACGGGCAGCGCGACCAGCAGCTGCTGCGAAAGGGAAGTTGCGGAATTCGCCATCCGCGGATTGTAGGTCAGCCCCCCCGGATACGGGGAATCAGCGGGCCTCCGAGACCTCCACGCCATCCAGTCCGCGCGCCAGCGTCCGGGCGTCGCCGCCCTGGGCCAGCTTGATCTTCAGGCGCACCTCGTTCTGCGAGTCGGCGTACTTGAGCGCGTCCTCGTAGCTGATCTCGCCGGCCTGGTGCAGCTCGAAGAGGCACTGGTCGAAGGTCTTCATGCCGAGCTGGGTGGAGTCGCGCATGACCTCCTTCAGCTTGTGGATCTCGCCGTCGCGGATGTAGTCCTGCACCAGCGGCGTGCCGAGCAGGATTTCGGTGGCCACGCGCCGGCCCTTGCCGTCGACGCGCGGCAGCAGCTGCTGCGCGACCACGCCCTTGAGGTTGAGCGAGAGGTCCATCAGCAGCTGTCCGCGGCGGTCCTCCGGGAAGAAGTTGATGATGCGGTCCATCGCCTGGTTGGCGTTGTTGGCGTGCAGCGTGCACAGCACCAGGTGGCCGGTCTCGGCGAAGGCGATGGCATGGTCCATGCCTTCGCGGGTGCGCACCTCGCCGATCATGATCACGTCCGGCGCCTGGCGCAGGGTGTTCTTGAGCGCGTTGTCGAAGCTGTCGGTGTCGATGCCGACTTCGCGCTGGGTGACGATGCAGCCCTGGTGGCGATGGACGAACTCGATCGGATCCTCGATGGTGATGATGTGGCCGCTGGAGTTCTGGTTGCGGTAGCCGATCATCGCCGCCAGCGACGTGGTCTTGCCGGTGCCGGTGCCGCCGACGACGATGATGATCCCGCGCTTGGTCATCGCCAGCGTCTTGATGACCGGCGGCAGGTTGAGCTCCTCCACCGTCGGGATGCGGGTCTCGATGCGGCGCAGCACCATGCCGACCTGGTTGCGCTGGTAGAACGCCGAGACGCGGAAGCGCCCGACGCCGGCCAGGCCAATGGCGAAGTTGCACTCGTGGGTCTTCTCGAACTCCTCGCGCTGCGCCGGGGTCATCACCGACAGCACCAGGTCGCGGCTCTGCAGCGGGGTCAGCGGGCTTTCGCCCACCTTGTCGAGCACGCCGTTGACCTTCATCGTCGGCTCCATCCCGGCGGTGATGAAGAGATCCGAGGCGCGTTGCGACGCCATCAGCTTGAGCAGGGTGGTGAATTCGGCGGGCGTGGTCATGTCGGGGTCCGTTGGCGATGGGCGCGGTTCAGTCGAACAGCTTCTTTTCGCGGGCGTATTCGCGGGCCTGCTGGCGGGTGATCTGGCTGCGCGCGACCAGGTCCTGGAGGTGCTGGTCGAGCGTCATCATCCCGTACTGCTGGCCGGTCTGGATCGCCGAATACATCTGCGCCACCTTGTCCTCGCGGATCAGGTTGCGGATGGCCGGGATGCCGACCATGATCTCCCACGCTGCGGTGCGGCCGCCGCCGATCTTCTTCAGCAGCGCCTGCGAGATCACCGCGCGCAGGGATTCCGACAGCATCGAGCGCACCATCGGCTTCTCGCCGGCGGGGAACACGTCGATGATGCGGTCGATGGTCTTGGCCGCGCTGGAGGTATGCAGGGTGCCGAAGACCAGGTGGCCGGTCTCGGCCGCGGTCAGCGCCAGGCGGATGGTCTCGAGGTCGCGCAACTCGCCGACCAGGATGTAGTCCGGGTCCTCGCGCAGCGCCGAGCGCAGCGCCTCGTTGAAGCCGTGGGTGTCGCGATGCACTTCGCGCTGGTTGATCAGGCACTTCTGCGACTGGTGCACGAATTCGATCGGATCCTCCACCGAGAGGATGTGGCCGTATTCGTTCTTGTTGATGTGGTCGAGCATCGCCGCCAGCGTGGTGGACTTGCCCGAGCCGGTCGGCCCGGTCACCAGGATCAGGCCCTGCGGCTGGTTCACCAGCTCGCGGAACAGCGGCGGGCAGCCGAGCTGGTCAAGCGTCAGCACTTCCGAGGGAATCGTGCGGAACACCGCGCCGGCGCCGCGGTTCTGGTTGAAGGCGTTGACGCGGAAACGCGCGAGGCCGGGGATCTCGAAGGAGAAGTCGGTCTCGAGG
>JAEXBT010000011.1 GCA_023393895.1 Pseudomonadota bacterium | reverse complement strand
TCTCGAGCCATTCGAAGAAGGTGCTGTCGAAGATCGCGCCGTACTTCACCACCTCGGCCAGGCCCGCGCGCAGTTCGCGCGGCGGCAGGGTGGCGAGGGTATCGGTGTCGATCACCACCGCGCGCGGCGGGTGGAAGGCGCCGACCAGGTTCTTGCCGGCGGCGATGTCCACCGCGGTCTTGCCGCCGACCGAGGAATCGACCATCGCCAGCAGCGAGGTCGGCAGCTGCACGCAATCGATGCCGCGCATCCAGCAGGCGGCGGCGAAGCCGGCCAGGTCGCCGACGACACCGCCGCCGAGCGCGAACACGCAGGCGTCGCGGCGGGCGCCGAGCGCGGCGAGCGCATCGACCGCCGCGGCGAAACCGTCGAGCGTCTTGGCCGCCTCGCCTGCAGGCATGACGTGGATGGCGATGCGGGCTTCCGGACGCACGTGCTGCAGGCAGGCTGCCAGCGCCTCCGCGTAGAGCGGCGCCACGTGGGCATCGCTGACGATCAGCGCATGGGCGCCGCGCCAGCGTTCGGACAGCAGCGGGCCATCACCGAGCAAGCCGGGGCCGATGTCGATCCGGTACGGCACGGGTCCGCCGACCGCCACTTGCGTGCTCATGCCGGCACCCCGGGCCAGGCCGACTGGATGCGCGGCAGCAGCAGGCGACAGGCCTGCTCCGGCGTGCAGCCATCGGTGTCGAGACGCAGCCGCGCCACTTCCGCGTACAGCGGCGCGCGCTCGATCGCCATGGCTTCCAGCACCGCGGCGCGGTCCTCGCGCTGCAGCAGCGGACGGCTTCGGTCGCGGCCCAGCCGCCTGAGCTGCTCGGGCACCGAGACATCCAGATGGACGACGAAGGCCTCGCGCCTCAGCAGCGCCCGGTTGGCTGGAGACAGCACCACGCCGCCGCCGGTGGCGATCAGCTGGCCGTGCGCCTGCAGCAGTTCGGCCAGGATGCGCGATTCACGCTGGCGGAAACCGGCCTCGCCCTCGCAGGCGAAAATGTCGGCGATGCTGGCGCCGGTGCGCGTTTCGAGCACGCGGTCGGCATCGACGAACACGAGGTCGAACGCGTGCGCGAGCCGCTTGCCGATCGAGGACTTGCCCGCGCCCATCGGCCCGACCAGCACCAGGTTGGCGGGGGTCTCCATGCGCGCATCCTAACGCCTTCGCCCGACGCTGCCTCTCGCTGTGCAGCGGGCGCCGCGGCGCGCGACAATGCCGGCATGAACACCGATCCCGTGCTGCAGGAAGCCCTCGACACCTTCACCCGCCTGTTCGATGCCGCCAACAGCGTGGAAGCGGATGCCACCGGCATGACGCTGGCCACTGCCGATGCGCGGGGCCGTCCATCCGCGCGCATCGTGCTGCTCAAGGCCTTCGACGCGCGTGGCTTCGTCTTCTACAGCCATACCGATGGCCGCAAGGGCGCCGAACTGGCCGCCAACCCGCACGCCGCGTTGCTGTTCTGGTGGCCGCACCTGGGCGAGGCCGGCGTGGAGGTGCGGATCGAGGGCGCGGTCGAGCGGGTTGATGATGCCGAAGCCGATGCCTACTTCGCGTCGCGGCCGCGCATGAGCCAGGTCGGCGCGTGGGCCTCGGAGCAGTCGCGCACGCTCGATTCGCGCGAGACGTTCGAAGCGCGCATCGCCGAGGTCGAGCGCCGCTTCGAGGGCGTCGATGTCCCGCGTCCGCCGGACTGGACCGGCAGCCGGGTGGTGCCGCACGCGATCGAGTTCTGGCACGGTGCGCGCTTCCGCCTGCACGAACGCTGGCTGCACGAGCGCGGCGCCGATGGCCGCTGGTCGAAGCGGATGCTCTACCCGTAATGCGGCTGGCGCCGGTTTACCGCGTCACCGTGTTCGTGCCCGCGTCGCATGTCGAGGCGCTGGTGGCGGGCATCGTCGCCACCGATGATCTGGCGATGGGTGGCTACAGCGAGGCGATGTGGATGACGCCGCAGGTCACCGAGCAGTTCCGCCCCGGGCCAGACGCGAACCCCACCGCAGGCTTGGCGGGTGAATTGAGTCGCGTCGACAGCGTGCGCATCGAGTTCGCCATACCGCGCGACGTCGCCCGGCTCGAACGACTGCTGCGTGAGGGCGTGCACGCGCACCACCCGTGGGAAGTGCCGGCGGTGTTTGTCGACGAGGCGCTGTTCCCCTTGCCGGACACCGCGCCATGACCGGTCCGCGTCGCATCGTCTGCCTGACCGAGGAGCCGACCGAAACCCTGTACGCGCTCGGCATGCAGGATCGCATCGTCGGCATCAGCGGGTTCACTGTGCGCCCGGCCATCGCGCGTCGCGAGAAGCCCAAGGTCAGTGCCTTCACCAGCGCCAAGATCGGGGAAATCCTCAAGCTCAAGCCGGACATGGCGATCGGCTTTTCCGACATCCAAGCCGACATCGCCGCCGAACTGGTGCGGCGCGGGGTGGAGGTGTGGATCAGCAACCATCGCGGCGTGGACGGCATCCTCGACTACATCCGCCGGCTCGGCGCGCTGGTGGGGCAGGGCGCACGGGCCGAGGCGTACGCGGCGGCGTTGCAGCAGGGGCTCGAGGACATCGCCGAGGCTTCCTCGCAATCGTCAGCGCGCCCGAAGGTGTATTTCGAGGAATGGGACGATCCGCCGATCACCGGCATCCGCTGGGTCAGCGAACTGATCGCGATTGCCGGTGGCGTCGACATCTTTCCGGAGCGCGCCGCCGAACCGCTGGCGAAAGGACGGATCCTGGAGGATGCGGGCGAAGTGGTGCGACGTGCGCCCGACATCATCATCGGCAGCTGGTGCGGCAAGAAGTTCCGGCCGGAGAAGGTCGCTGCCCGGCCGGGATGGGACGCGATCCCGGCGGTGCGCACGGGCGAGCTGCACGAGGTGAAGTCACCCCTCATCCTGCAGCCGGGACCGGCCGCATTGACCGATGGCGTGGCGGCGCTGGCCGCGATCATCCGCGACTGGCAGGCGGGTCGCGGTCGGGTGCTCAGTGGGGCATCAGGTCGCGGCTGAAGCGCATCCGCATGCTGGCTGCGCCATGCCGCGCGTCGATCTCGATGTTCACCGTCGCCGGCGGTTTCGCATCCAGTGTGCCGATCCAGTCGTTCATGCCGCCCACCGCGATCGGGCGCAGCGCCAACGGACGCACGGGGGTGAGCAGGTCGCCGTGGCGCGCTTCCAGCTGCACGGCATCGGCGGGGACCCCGTTGCCCGCGGCATCGCGGATGGTGAGCAGCAGCATCCAGCGGTTCTCCGCCTGGGCGATGCCATGGCGCGCGGCCATCGGCGCCGGCAGGGATTGCACGTCGATCAGGCGCGCCTCCAGCTGCAGGCCATCGAGGGTGGCGCGCTCGGGTTGGAGGGGGGCATTCGCGGCCGGCGGCAGCGCAGGCTCGGGTAGCGGTGTGCGGCTGCAGGCGCCGGCCATCACCAGGGCGAACAGGAAAGGAAGCGTGAGGTGGCGGGCGGTCATCGGAAGCTGCCTAGTCGCTGGCGGCGGCGAGTTCCGCGCCCCGGACCCGCGCGGCATGCACCGCGCGCGCCACGATGTCGCGGAAGCCATCCTGTTCGAAGCGCTCGATCGCCGCCTGGGTGGTGCCGTTCGGTGAGGTGACGCGCCGGCGCAACTCGGCGGCCGGGGTGTCGTCGGCATCCAGCATGCGCGCCGCGCCCAGCAGGGTTTGTACGGTCAGCGTGCGCGCAGCGTCGGCCGGCAGGCCCTCGGCCTCGCCAGCTGCCTGCATCGCCTCGGCAAGCAGGAAAACGTAGGCCGGCCCACTGCCGGAGACGGCGGTGACCGCGTCCATCAGCGATTCGTCATCGATCCACACCGTACGGCCTGCGCTGGCGAGCAGGGACTGGGCGATGTCGCGGCCGCCGGCATCGACCCGCGCGTTCGCGTACAGGCCGGTCACCCCGGCGCCGAGCAGGGCTGGCGTGTTCGGCATGCAGCGCACCACGGCGGCATTGCCCCCCAGCCAGCGCTCGATCTGCGCGGCGGTGATTCCCGCGGCGATCGACACCACCAGCGGCTGCCAGGTCTCCGCCAGCGGCGCGAGTGCCTCGCAGACTTCGCGCATGACCTGCGGCTTGACCGCGAGCACCCAGGCCTGCTTGCCGGCAGCCGCGGTCGCCGCCTCGGCCGACACCTGCACGCCGAAATCGCGTGCCAGCGCCTCAGCCAGCGCCTCGACGGGTTCGGCCACGCTGATCGAAGCCGGGTCGGCGCCGGCCGCGACCAGCCCGCCGATCAGGCTGCGCGCCATGTTGCCGCCCCCGATGAAGGCGAGGTGCGTGTGTGCGATGGCGTTGGCAGGGGAATTCATGTGCGGGATCGCGGCAACGGAGCCTCAGCATAAGGCTTTGGTGACGCCGTGCCGACCTGCGGATTGCGCGTCACGGTCTCCGCTGCCTTGGGGTCCGGCTCGCCGTGGGGCCACGTTGGTGGGGGCGCAACGCGCACTCGGGTGCCAAACCGGAGGCGATGTGGGTATTCTGCCGGCTGCGACGGCTTCGGGGCGGGCCGGGAAACGGGGAAATGGATGGATATCGCTGAGCTGCTGGCGTTCTCGGTCAAGAACAAGGCGTCGGACCTGCATCTGTCGGCCGGCCTGCCGCCGATGATCCGCGTCGATGGCGACGTGCGCCGGATCAACATTCCACCGTTGGAACACAAGACGGTGCACGGCCTGATCTACGACATCATGTCGGACAAGCAGCGCCGCGACTACGAGGAATTCCTCGAGACCGACTTCTCCTTCGAGATCCCCGGCCTGGCGCGCTTCCGCGTCAATGCCTTCAACCACAACCGTGGCGCCGGCGCGGTGTTCCGCACCATTCCGTCGGAAGTGCTGACGCTCGACCAGCTCGGCTGCCCGCCGCTGTTCCGCGAACTGGTGAACCAGCCGCAGGGCCTGATCCTGGTGACCGGGCCGACCGGTTCGGGCAAGTCGACCACGCTGGCGGCGATGCTCGACCACATCAACAAGAACGAGTACGGCCACATCCTCTCGGTCGAGGATCCGATCGAGTTCGTGCACCAGTCGCAGAAGTGCCTGATCAACCAGCGCGAGGTCCACCGCGATACCCACGGCTTCAACGAGGCCCTGCGCTCGGCGTTGCGCGAGGACCCGGACTACATCCTGGTCGGCGAACTGCGCGACCTCGAGACCATCCGCTTGGCGCTGACCGCGGCCGAGACCGGTCACCTGGTGTTCGGCACCCTGCATACCTCGAGCGCGGCCAAGACCATCGACCGCATCATCGACGTGTTCCCCGCCGGCGAGAAGCCGATGGTGCGCTCGATGCTGTCGGAATCGCTGCGCGCGGTGATCGCGCAGGCGCTGCTGAAGAAGATCGGCGGCGGCCGCACCGCGGCGTGGGAGATCATGGTCGGCATCCCCGCCATCCGCAACCTGATCCGCGAGGACAAGGTGGCGCAGATGTATTCGGCGATCCAGACCGGCCAGCAGTACGGGATGATGACGCTCGACCAGCACCTGCAGGACCTGGTCGCGCGCAGCCAGATCAGCAAGCACCAGGCGCGCGAGTACGCCAAGGACAAGAAGCTGTTCGATTGATGCGTGATGCGGCGACCGCCGCGTGCGCCAGGAGTTGACGATGACCACGCCCACCGAATTCACCTCGCTGCTCAAGCTGATGGCCGCCCAGCGCGCCTCCGACCTGTTCATCACCGCCGGCATGCCGCCGTCGATGAAGGTCAACGGCACCCTGGCCCCGGTCACCGAATCGCCGCTCACCCCGCAGCAGAGCCGCGACCTGGTGTTGTCGGTGATGACGCCGCCGCAACGCGAGGAATTCGAGAAGACCCACGAATGCAACTTCGCGATCGGGCTTGCTGGCGTGGGCCGCTTCCGCGTCAGCGCGTTCTACCAGCGCAACCAGGTGGGCATGGTGCTGCGCCGGATCGAGACCAAGATCCCGACGGTGGATGAGCTCAACCTGCCGCCGGTGATCAAGCAACTGGCGATGACCAAGCGCGGCATCATCATCTTCGTCGGCGCCACCGGCACCGGCAAGACGACCTCGCTGGCCGCGATGATCGGGCACCGCAACAAGAATTCGACCGGCCACATCATCACCATCGAGGACCCGATCGAATTCGTCCATCGCCACGAGGGCTGCATCGTCACCCAGCGCGAGGTCGGCGTGGACACCGACAGCTGGGAGGCCGCGCTGAAGAACACCCTGCGCCAGGCGCCGGACGTGATCATGATCGGCGAGATCCGCACCCGCGAGGGCATGGACCACGCGATCGCCTTCGCCGAAACCGGCCACCTTGTGCTGTGCACGCTGCACGCCAACAACGCCAACCAGGCGATGGACCGCATCATCAACTTCTTCCCCGAGGATCGGCGCAACCAGTTGCTGATGGACCTGTCGCTCAACCTTAAGGGCGTCGTCGCGCAGCAGCTGGTGCCGCGCGTGGACGGCAAGGGCCGTCGGGTGGCGATGGAAATCCTGCTCGGCACCCCGCTGGTGCAGGACTACATCCGCGACGGCGAGATCCACAAGCTGAAGGAGGTGATGAAGGACTCCACCCAGCTCGGGATGAAGACCTTCGACCAGAGCCTGTTCGAGCTCTACCAGGCCGGCGAAATCACCTATGACGACGCGCTGCGCTACGCCGATTCGGCCAACGAGGTCCGGCTGAAGATCAAGCTGTCCAACTCCGGCGATGCGCGCACGCTGGCGCAAGGCATGGACGGTGTGGAAGTCGCCGAGGTCCGATAGGCATCGCCCCAACGGGTTGGCCGGGGGACAGGCGGCCGGCGCTACACTAGCGTCATGCCGGATTCCGCCTCCTCCTTGTCGCAGCAGCTGCTGATCGCGCTGCC
>JAEXBT010000224.1 GCA_023393895.1 Pseudomonadota bacterium | reverse complement strand
GGCGCGCGCCGGCACCCTTGCGCGCCATGCTTGCCCTTCGCTCGCCTGTGGGTGGCGCGTCCGACAGCGACGCGCGCTGGCGGCTGGAAGCGCGCAGCGAAGGGCTCGATCCCGCCGTGTTCACCGGCGCGCGCGGCGGCGAGTTGATGGTGTTCGATGCGGTTGGCGAGGGGGTCGGCGGGAATGCCGATCTGCGCGGGCAGTGGCGTCAAGGTGACAACCACGTGGTCGTGCAGCCCTCGAAGCTGCGCCTGGAGGCGCAGACCCTGCATGCGCAGCCCCTGGTTGTGGATGTGCTGGGCGGGCGGGTGACACTCAACGGCAGCGGCACCTTCAAGCGCGAGTCGGCGCAGTTCAAGTTCGCCGCCAATGCGCGCGGCCTGGGCTGGAGCGATGCCCAGGGCACCACCCAGGTGGCCGGAGACGGGGACTTCGGCGTGGCCGGCACCCGCGAGCATTGGGCGGTGATCGGACGCGCCAACCTGCAGCGCGGCGCACAGCGTGCCGACGTCAACCTCGATGGCACCGGCGATTCGCGCGGCCTCACCATCAACAGTCTGCGCGCGGTGATGCCTCAGGGCCGGATGGACGCAAGTGGCCGCGTCGACATCAGCCCCGCTACGCAATGGCGACTGGATGCGCGGCTGGCCGGCTTCGACCCCGGCTATTTCCTGCCGGACTGGCCGGGCGCGGTGAACGGCCGCATCGCCACGCACGGCGGCATCGACGCGCGCAACCGGCTGAGCGCCGATGTCGAGCTGCGCGATCTCGGCGGGCAGCTGCGCGGGCGGGCACTCGGTGGACGCGGCCAGTTGCAGGTGCGCGGCGAGGAATACTCGGGCGACATCGCGCTCACGCTGGGGAGCAGCCGGCTGGATGCCCGCGGCCGCATCGGCCAGCGCATTGATGTCGATGCCCGCTTCACGCCGCTGCAGCTGAACGACCTGCTGCCGGCTGCGGCCGGCGTGCTCAACGGTCAGGTGCAGCTGCGCGGGCCGCGCAACGCCTTCGACATTGATACCGACCTGACCGGCAGCGGCGTGCGTTACGGCAGTTATCGCGCCGAGCATCTGGTCGCCCGCGGCCGCCTGCCGTGGCAGGGTGGGGGTGGCGATCTGCGCATTGATGCCCGCGGCATCCAAGCGGGTCTCGCTTTCGACACACTGCAGGCGCATGCCACCGGCGCGATGGAGAACCTGCGGCTGGAAGGGCAGGCGCGGGGCGCGATGGGGGACGTGACATTGGCCGGCAGCGCGCTGCGACGCGGACAGGACTGGTCGGGGCAGCTGGCGGCGCTGGATTACCAGCCGCCGAAGGGCGCGAACTGGCGACTGCAGGCACCGGTCGGCTTCGCGCAGCGGGGCGGTGCATGGACGCTGACCCAGGGCTGCTTCGCCTCGACGGGCGGGGGGCAGTTGTGCGCAGGCGGACAGTGGCCCGGCCGCGGCATCGACATCCGTGGCAACGGGCTGCCGCTGGCGCTGATCGCGCCGTGGCTGCCGCCACGCGAGGACGGCAAGGCCTGGACCTTCGATGGCACCGCCGATCTCACCGCGCAGGTGCGTCCGGTGGGCGAGAGCTGGGCCGGCACCGCGCAGCTGCGTTCCGCGGCCGGCGGCCTGCAGCTGGGTGACCGTCGCACCGATGGCCTGCTCACCTACAGCGGCCTGCTGCTGGACGCGCGCTTCGACCCGAACCGCATCAATGCCACGCTGGCCACGGGCATCTCCGGTGATGGCCGCATCGCCGCGCGCATCGACACCGGCTGGGATGAATTCGCGCCGCTCGGCGGCAGCATCGACCTCGACATGCGCGACCTGTCGTGGCTGGAAGCCTTCGTCCCCGACATCGTCGATCCGACCGGCACCGTCAATGGCGTGATCACGCTTTCGGGCACGCGTGGCAATCCGGCGATCGGCGGCAACGCGATGCTCGCCAACCTGCGCGCCGAGGTGCCGGCCTACGGGCTGGTGCTGAGCCAGGGCAACCTGCGGCTCACCGCGCAGGCCGATGGCAACGCGCGGCTGGCCGGCAGCGTGCGCTCGGGCGACGGCATCCTCAACATCGATGGCACGCTGGGCTGGCGCGGGCAGGATTCGCCGGTGGTCCTCAACGTGCGCGGCGAGGACGTGCTGCTTTCGGACACGCGCGAGCTGCGCGCGGTGGTCGATCCCGAGGTCACCGTGCGCGTGCAGCCGGGGCAGCCGATGCGCGTCACCGGCCGCGTGGTGGTGGCTTCGGCGCGGATGGACCTGGAGCGGCTGGACGATGGCGTCTCGCGCTCGGCGGACGTGGTGGTGCTCGACCCGGCCAACCCGGCGCGCAGTGCCGCCACGCCGCTCGACATGGACCTCACGCTCGTGGTGGGAGACGACGTGCGCCTGCGCGGTTTCGGGCTGGATGGCCAGCTCGGCGGGAGTTTGCGCGTACTCGCCCGGCCCGGCCGGGAGATGACCGCGAGCGGCAGCCTGACCGTGGACGGCCGCTACAGCGCCTACGGCCAGCGCCTGCAGATCGATACCGGCCGGCTGGTGTGGAACAACGATGCGATCGCCAACCCGCTGCTCGACATCCGCGCGCAGCGTGAAGTGGGCGATGTCACCGCCGGTATCCGGGTCAGCGGCCGCGCCACCGCGCCGCAGGCAGAGGTCTGGGCGGACCCGGCGATGGATCAGTCCGAGGCGCTGGCCTACCTCGCGCTGGGACGCTCGCTGTCGTCGGCCAACGCCGAGGAAGGGCGGCAGTTGAATGCGGCCTCGGCGGCGCTGACGGCCGGTGGCAGCCTGCTCGCTTCACAGCTCGGCACGCGGATCGGCCTGGATGATGCCGGCTTCATCAACTCATCCACGCTCGGTGGCAGCGTGTTCGGCGTCGGCAAGTACCTGTCGCCGCGCCTGTACGTCGGCTACGGCGTGTCGCTGCTCGGCACCGGCCAGGTGCTCACGCTGAAGTACCTGCTGCGTCGCGGCTTCGACATCACCATCGAGTCGAGCACCGTGGAGAACAAGGGCTCGGTGAACTGGCGCACCGAGAAGTGAACCGCGCCGCGTGGGTCAGGCCGCGCGTTCGCGTCGCAGGCGGGCCAGATGCACGATCAACAGCTGCACAGCGGCCGGGGTCACGCCCGGGATGCGCTGGGCCTGCCCGAGCGTCTGCGGCCGCACCTGCGTGAGTTTCTGAAGCACCTCGATGGACAGACCACGCACGGCGGCGTAATCGAAGCCGTCCGGGATTGCGGTGTCCTCGTGGCGACGCGCGCGCGCGATCTCCTCGCGCTGGCGGCCGAGGTAGCCGGAATACTTCGCCTCGATCTGTACCTGCTCGGCGGCCTTGGCATCCGCCAGCCCCGGACCGAGCGCCGGGACGCGCATCAGCGTGGCGTAATCGAGCTCGGGCCGTCGCAACAGGTCGATGCCGCTGGTCTCGCGCGAGACCTCGACGCCGATGTGACGCGCCAGTTCAGTGCCCAGCGCATTGCCGGGTGCCGCCCAGATGCTGGCCAGTCGCGCGCTTTCCGCCTCGATCGCCTCGCGCTTGCGCGAGAAGGCGTCCCAGCGCGCATCGTCCACCAGTCCGAGTTCGCGACCCACCGGGGTGAGGCGCGCGTCGGCGTTGTCCTCGCGCAACTGCAGCCGGTACTCGGCGCGCGAGGTGAACATCCGGTACGGCTCGCGCGTGCCCTGGGTGATCAGGTCATCGACCAGCACGCCGAGGTAGGCCTCGTCGCGGCGCGGGCTCCACGCCTCGTGCTGCTGGACGAAACGCGCGGCATTGACGCCGGCCAGCAGGCCCTGCGCGGCGGCTTCCTCGTAACCGGTGGTGCCGTTGATCTGGCCGGCGAAGAACAGCCCGCGCACCGCCTTGGTTTCCAGCGAATCCTTCAAACCGCGCGGATCGAAGAAGTCGTATTCAATGGCGTAACCGGGGCGGGTGATGTGCGCCTGCTCGAAGCCGGTGATCGAACGCACCAGCTGCAGCTGCACATCGAACGGCAGCGAGGTGCTGATGCCGTTCGGATAGATCTCCACCACGCCCAGGCCTTCGGGCTCGACGAAGATCTGGTGCGAGGCCTTCTCCGCGAAACGCACCACCTTGTCCTCGATCGACGGGCAGTAGCGCGGGCCGATGCCCTCGATCTGCCCGGAATACAGTGGCGAGCGATGCAGCGCCTCGCGGATGATGTCGTGCGTGCGCCCGGTGGTGTGGGTGATCCAGCAGCTCACCTGCGCCGGGTGATCCGCATCGCTACCCATGAACGAGAACACCGGGCGCGGATCGTCGCCGGGTTGTTCGGCCATCTTCGAATAGTCGAGCGTGCGGCCGTCGATGCGCGGCGGCGTGCCGGTCTTCAGGCGATCCACCACGAACGCGCCTTCGCGCAGTTTCGCCGCGAGCGCGGTGGAAGGCGGGTCACCCATCCGGCCGGCGGCGTACTGCGTCTCGCCAATGTGGATCCTGCCGGCAAGGAAGGTGCCCGCGGTCAGGATGATGGCCGGTGCGTCGAAACGCAGACCGGTGTTGGTGATCGCGGCACGCACTTCGCCATGCTCGATGACCAGGTCATCCACTGAGGCTTGGAACAGGGTCAGGTTGGGCTGGGTTTCCACGGCGTGGCGAATGAAGGCGCGATACAGCGCGCGATCGGCCTGCGCCCGCGTCGCGCGCACCGCCGGCCCCTTCGATGCATTGAGCGTGCGCCACTGGATGCCGGCCGCGTCCGCGGCCTTCGCCATGATGCCGCCGAGTGCATCGATCTCGCGCACCAGATGTCCCTTGCCGATGCCGCCGATCGCCGGGTTGCAGCTCATGGCACCGATCGTTTCGATGTTGTGCGTGAGCAGCAGCGTGCGGGCACCGGCGCGGGCTGCTGCCAGCGCGGCCTCGGTGCCGGCATGGCCGCCGCCGATCACGATCACCTCGAAGGCGGAAACGTGCGTGTTCATGTGCAAACGGTGCCGATGGCAACCTGGAAGGTCAAGGAAGCGTCCATGTGCGTCAGGGTGTGACGTGGCGTTTGCCCGGCACGTCAGTCAGGCGTGCAGGCGCGACGGAAATGAATGCGGCGGCCACCCCGTCACAGCCGCGATCGAAGTCGCAATTATGCGCCAAGAGTCCTATTGCCCGAATCTGGCACGGCACTTGCTTTAAATACAACTGCACTCGGAATGACAGGCGCTTCCAGCGCCGCCGGTATTGGAGCAGGGGCCGGCACGGTACATCCGGGGGGTGCTGTGGGGGCGGATGTCGGGGGACGTCCGGCCCCTCATTTTTTCTGCGTCCGCGGTGCGGCCCAGGCTCAACGGAAGCCGGAAAGCGCAACGCCCGCACGAGGACGGAACAGGGGGGATCCGTGACTTCCTCGGGCGGGCGTCGCAATGCAAGCTTGCGCCCCGCCGAGGCGGGATGCAAGCCCCATTTCCGCGGGTTTCAGGTCAGGGTTCGATCTCGCGAACCCGCTCCCGCATCTGCCGCAGCACGCTGCCGCTGGACGTGCCGCCCGTGTCACGCCGGACGACCGGGGTGGATGGCGTACCCGTGGACGGAGGACGAGTCGGCGGTGTGCTTGGCGAATTGTCGTGCGGCCGCGGACGGACCGGACGATATACAGGCGGGCGGCTGTAACCGGGGTATCCGCCGTAGTAGCCGTTTCCGGGGTAACCGTAATAGCCACCGGGGTAGCCGTAGCTCGGATAACCGTAGCTGGGATAGCCGTAGGACGGATAACCGTAGCGGCTGTAGTTCGAGCCGTAACGGCTGCCGGTGACCAGCCGTCCATCGGGCAGACGGTAGATCGGGTTGCCGTAGCGGTCATAGCCGTAGACCGAACCATAACGGTTGTAACCCCCGTAGCCGTAGGACGGATAGCCGCCCACGCTGCCGCTGATGTAGCCGCCACTGCCGATCCGGGAACCGACGGTGCCGCTGACGTAGGGTGTCACGCAGCCGGTGAGAAACAGGGCGGAGCCCAGGATGCCGGCGGTCAACAAGGATTTGCGATTCATATGGAATCCCCCATGGAACATGGCCCTACCTTGGGGCCGGGCGATTGAACCCCCCCTTAATTTTTCGCTAAACAGACGCGGCGTGCACGGCCAGTGATGAAGCGTTCATCCAGCGAGGCATGGTGGCTCGTGCTGCGCTAGTCTGGCCGGATGCCCCAAGCCACCGCTGTCGATCCCGGCTACCTTGACCTGCTAGGCGCTGCCGCGCGCATCCGCCCGCATGTCCGGGTGACGCCGGTCCTGCAGAGCGAAACGCTGGATGCGCTGACCGGCGCATCGCTGCATTTCAAGTGCGAGAGCCTGCAGCGCGCCGGGGCATTCAAGTTCCGGGGCGCCTGCAACGCGGTATTCGCGCTGGACGATGCGACTGCCGAGCGCGGCATCGCAACCCAGAGTTCGGGCAACCATGGCGCCGCGATCGCGCTGGCCTGCCGGCTGCGCGGCATCCCCGCCACCGTGGTGGTGCCGGAGGGCGCGCCGCAGGTGAAGCTCGACAACATCGCCAGGCATGGCGCGCGCATCGTGCATTGCGCACCGAACATGCGCGCCCGCGATGCGGCCGTCGCGGAGATCATTGCGGACACCGGCGCACACCTGGTGCATCCGTTCGACGATCCATGGGTGATCGCCGGCCAGGGCACCGCGGCAATGGAACTGATCGCCTGCACGCCCGCGCTCGATGCCCTGGTCGCGCCGGTGGGCGGTGGCGGCCTGCTGTCGGGCACCGCCATCGCCAGCCGTGCGCTGTCGCCGCAGACGGAAGTCTGGGGGGCCGAGCCCGAGGCCGCCCGCGACGCCCATGATTCACTGCTGGCCGGCCAGCCGATTACCGACCGCATCGCCGAGACGATCTGCGACGGGTTGCGTGGTCACCTGTCGCCACGCACCTTCCGGCTGATCGCGCGCCATGCCGATGGCATCCTGCTGGCCAGTGAAGCTGAGGTACGCGCTGCGCTGCGTCTGGCCTGGCTGCACCTGAAGCTGGTGATCGAGCCGTCCTCGGCGGTGGCGCTGGCGATGGTGATCGCCCATCGCGACCGTTTCGCCGGCAAGCGCGTCGGCATCATTCTTTCCGGTGGCAACGTCGATCCCGCCGCGTTGCCCGAACTATTGGAATCCTGAGCATGTCCACCACCGATACCGCGCGTGCCCTCGTCCAAGCCTATTACGAGGCGTTCAACCGTGGCGACCGCCCGGCGATGCTCGCGCTGCTCACCGACGACATCGTGCATGACCTCAACCAAGGCGCGCGCGAAACCGGCAAGCCCGCGTTCGCTGCCTTCATGCAGCGGATGGATGCCAGCTACCGGGAGCGGCTGGAGGAGGTGGTGGTGATGACGGATGCCGAGGGCTGCCGCGCGGCCGCCGAGTACGTCGTGCACGGCGAGTACCTCGCCACCGACTCGGGGCTACCCGAGGCGCGCGGCCAGCATTACGTGCTGCCGGGCGGCGCGTTCTTCGCGATCGAAGGCATGGGCGATGCCGCGCGAATCAGCCGCGTGAGCAACTACTACAACCTGCAGGACTGGCTGGCGCAGGTCGGCGCCTGAACCCTCTCAGCTGGCGGCAGGTGCGTTCGCGGCGCCCTGCAGCAGCGCGGCCACGCCGTCGCGCAGCAGCAGGCGTGTGATCGCGGCGCGTTCGGATGCCGGCTGGGTGGCGACCGCATCCAGCAGCCAGCGCAGCGACTGGCAACGCACCGCATCGGCTTCCTCATCACTTGGTCCGTCTGCTGCGAGCGCGGCGGCGCTGAAGCCCTCGTTGAGCAGGGCGGCGCGCACGCCGGCCTGTCGGAGCGACTTGCGCGCGGCGGTTTCATCGAACGCCATCGGCTGGCCCTGCCAGCCCGAGAGCGCGACTTCGGCCAGTGCGCCGGTGAGCGCATCGCGGTGTTCCGGCGCGATCTCCTGCGCGAGCGCAAGCCAGGTATCGGCGCTGCCGCGCGAGGGTGATGCCAGTGCGCGACACAGCCTGTTGGCATCCGCGTCCGAACGCGAGAGGCCATGCACCGAGCTGAACAGGCGGTCGAGTGCGTCCTCGCTGGCGCTGCGCAGCAGCGCATCGGCCTGTGCGGTGAGGCTGCCGGAGGTCTGTGCGAGCGATGTGGCAGGTGCGACCGCGAAGCACATCGCGGTGGTGAGCAGCATGGCGAGCGAGCGCGGCGTCATGGCGGGTTCCGGTGCGTGGCGGAGTCGGCGCCAGTCTAGGCAGCGCGCGATGAACGGTTCCGGTCGTTACGGTTTCGTTGCGGGCTCAGCCGGCGCGTCGCCGGATCGGGATGCGCGAGAGCGGTACCTGCGCGAATTCACCTTCCACGTCCCGCAGTGGGGTGCCCGGCTCCGGCGCCCACGCATGTGCGTAGATTGCTTCCCAGCGCATCGGCAAGCCACGGTCGTCGCGCGCATGCGCGGCTTCGGCCGCCCGGAAGCGTGCGCGTCCGGACAGCGCGTGGCGGCGCGCGTGCAGCGCATTGGTCGCGCCCATCGCGCGCAGGCTGTGGAGGATGTCGGCGAATGCAGGCTTGTGTTCGACGAAGACGTCGCGGTCGAGCACCGGCTCGCGGAAGCCGGCGGCGACCAGCGCATCGCCGAACGGCGCGATCGCCGTGAACGGGCTGACGTGAGGCAATGCATCGGCGCTGGCAAAGGCCTCGCGCAGGTCGACGAGAGTTTCGCTGCCGAAGGTCGACACGAGCAACATCGCGCCCGGCCGCATGACCCGACGGAATCCGGCGAACGCGGCGGGCAGGTCGTCGATCCATTGCAGGGCGAGGTTGCTGAACACCAGGTCCACGCTGTGCTCGGCCAGCGGCAGCGCGCGCAGGTCGGCGGCGACGCGGGCGATTTCGCGATGGCGGAGGAACAGTCCGCGGGTGTTGTCGCGGGCGGCGTGCAGCATCGGCAGCGCGGCATCGATCGCAATCACCTGTGCCTTCGGCCAGCGTGCACGCAGCGCATGGGCGGCGCGGCCCGGCCCGCAACCGACATCGAGGATCACCTTCGGCGTGGCGTCGCCGTGGCGCAACGACCAATGGTCGAGCGACTCCAGCAGCCGAGATTCGATCTCGCGCTGGAGGGGCGATGCGGCGTCGTAGCCGGCGGCGGCGCGGCCGAACGCGCGGCGCACCTGGCGGCTGTCGAAGATGCGCTCGCCGTCGCGGCTCATGCAGCGGGATCCAGCGCGGAAATCACCGCATCGGCGTGGGTGAGGAACGGCGCGTGGCCGGCGTGTTCGATGACATGGAAAGCGGCTTTCGGCGCGAGCGTGGCGGCCTCGGCCATCGCGCGCGGATCAACGAGGCGGTCGCGGCGTCCGCCGATCCAGGTGCTCTGCACCGCAAGGTTCGGAAGCGCGGCGCGCAGGTCGCTGGTTTCAAGCAGTTCGAGCCCGTCGGCCAGGACCGCGGCGGCCGGCTCGCCGCGCGCGAACAGCGCATCGCGCAGGCTGCGCAGTTCCTCCTTGGCGTGGTCGGAACCGAAGGCCTCGAGCGCGAGGAATCGATCGAGCGTGCCGCGCCAGTCGCTGCGCAGGCCATCGGCGAAGTCGCGGAAGATCTGCGGCGACATCCCCCAGCGCCAGTCCTCGCCGCGCACGAAGCGCGGGGAGGCGCACAGCATCGCCAGCCGCCGCATCGGCACGCCGCGGGAGGCCGCACGCAACGCCACCAGTCCGCCCAGCGACCAGCCGCACCACAGCGCGCCGTCGGGCACGAGATCGGCGACCGCATCGACGCAGGCATCGAGCACCAGCGGTACATCGGCATCGCGTGACAGGCCGTGGCCGGGCAGGTCGACCACGTGCAGCGTGCAGGTCTCGCGCAGGCGTTCGACCAGCGGCGCGAACACGCCGCCGTGCATCGCCCAGCCATGCAGCAGCACGATGTCCGGCCCGTTGCCGCCGCGTTCCACGTGCAGGCTCATGCGCCGTGCTCCGAGCGCATCGCCTGCACCTCGCGCGGGTCGCGCGCGCGCGGGCGCGAGGCCACCCAGGCGAACAGCACGATGCCGATGATGATCATCGCGCCACCAGCCAGCGCGCCGCCACGCGGCCAGGCCTCGTGCAGGAACAGCACGCCGAGGACGCTGGCGAAGATGAGTTCGGCCGCCTGCATCGCCTCGGCCGCGGCGAGTGCGGTCGGATTGTCGCGCACCAGCCCGGTGGCCTTGAAGAACAGGATGGTGGCGATGATGCCGGCCGACAGCGCCACGCCGGCGGCGAGCCACACCTGCGATGCCGGCGGCGCACCCGCCTGCGACCATGCGAAGGTGGCGACCAGCAGCCATGCCGGCTGGCTGGCAAGCGTCATGCCGAACACGCGCTGTGTGGCATCCAGCGGCTCGCCGGTGCGTTCCAGATGCAGCAGCAGCAGGCGGTTGCCGAGTGGGTAGGCGATGGCGGAAGCAAGCACGCAGGCGAGCGCGATCCAGCCCGCGCGCCCCAGGCCGCCTTCGGCGTGGGCGAACTGCATCACCATCACCCCGGCGAAGATCAGCAGGCCGACCAGCCACGCGGCCAGCGGGACGCGCGCGCGGTCATCGCGATACAGGAACGGCGCCACCAGCATCCCCGCGATTACGGTGAACTGGAAGCTGCCGGCGATCAGCCACGAGGGCCCGCTCGCCGCCGCATACGACAGCGGCACGTAGAACAGCACGAAACCGATGACGCTGCAGACCAGCCAGGGCAGCGGCCGCGCGCGCAGCGATGCCCACAGCGGCCGCATTCGCCCGCGCATCAACGGCAGCATCAGGGGCAGGGTGATCAGGTAGCGCAGCGCGGCGGTCCAGGCCCAGTGCCCCCCGATGTTGGCGCTGGCGCGGTTGAGCACGTAGGTCAGGGTGAAGAACAGCGCCGAGGCGAGGCCGAGCAGCACCGCGGCCAGCGCGATGCGGCCGGCATCGTCATTGCGGGTCATGGTGCGCTGCCGATGCGTCGGCGGGTTTCGTCGCGGGCCCGGCCGAGTGCGTCCACCAGCGCATCGATGTCCTCGGGCGTGTGCAGCGCGGACAGCGTGATGCGCAGCCGCGCGCTGTTCTCGGGCACCGTGGGCGGCCGGATCGCCACGACCAGGAACCCCTGTTCGCGCAGCGCATCGGCCATGGCCAGGGCATGCGCCGCGCTGCCGCACATCAACGGCTGGATCGGCGTGTCCGAAGCCAGCAGGCGGAATCCCTCCCGCGTCGCCGCCTGACGGAGGCGCTGGGTGAGTTCGACCAGCCGATCGCGTCGCCACTGGTCGCGACGCGCCAGTCGCACCGCCGCCAGCGATGCCGCCGCCTGTGCCGGTGTCAGTGCAGTGGTGAACAGATAGGGACGCGCGGTTTCCGCCAGATGCGCGATGTAGTCGGCATCACCGGCGACCACCGCTCCGAAGCTGCCGAGCGCCTTGCCCAGCGTGACCAGCTGCAACGGGACTTCCTTCGCGGTCAGCCGTGCCGCCGCCACGCTGCCACGGCCGTCGGGACCGACCACCCCCGCACCATGCGCGTCATCGATATACAGCAGGGCGTGCTGGACGTGCGCCACGAGCACCAGGTCGCGCAACGGTGCGATGTCGCCGTCCATGCTGAAGACGCCATCGCTGGCGATCATCGCCGCGCCATCGGGTTGCGCGCGCAACTGGCGCAGTGCGCCTTCGGCGTCTGCGTGGGGGTAGCGACGCAGGTGGCAGCCGGCCAGGCGCGCGGCATCGATCAGGCTGGCGTGGTTGAGGCGATCCTGCGCGCAGACATCGGCCTCGCCCAGCAGCGACTGCATCACCGCCAGGTTCGCCATCCAGCCACTGGAAAAAGCCAGCGCCGCCGGCACCTGCAACCAGTCGGTGATCTCCTGCTCCAGCGCGTCGTGCACGGCCAGGTGGCCGCAGACCAGATGCGAGGAAACGCCGCCGGCGCCGGAGCGCGCGGCCTCGTCCTGCAGTGCGCCCACCACCGAGAAGTGCTGCGAGAGGCCCAGGTAATCGTTGCTGCAGAAGCCGGTCAGCCAGTGCCCGTCCATCTCCACGCGGACGCCGTCACGGCGCTGGATGGACCGGCGATGGCGGCGCTGCAGGCGTGTATCGCGCTGGGCGCGCGCCTGTCCGATGCGCTCGCGCAGCGACGGCCGGCTCATGCCGCGGCCTGTGCCCGCGTGTCGACGATGTCGGCGTGCACCGTTTGCGCACACGGGTCGAGGTCGGCGCCGGCGAACGGCATCGGCTTCAGGCCCAGCCGTGCGAACAGCGCATCGTCGCGGGCGGTGTCGGGATTGCCGGTGGTCAGCAGTTTTTCACCGTGGAAGATGGAGTTGGCGCCGGCAAGGAAGCACAGCGCCTGCAGCTCGTCGCCCATGGTTTCGCGGCCAGCCGACAGCCGCACCATCGACTTCGGCATGATGATCCGGGCCACGGCGATCGTGCGCACGAACTCGAACGGATCAAGTTCCTTCTCTTTGGCCAGCGGCGTGCCGGCGACGCGCACCAGCCGGTTGATCGGTACCGAATCCGGATGCGCCGGCAGCGTGGCCAGCGCCTGCAGCAGGCCGGCGCGCTGGTCGCGCGACTCACCCATCCCGACGATGCCGCCGCAGCAGGTCTTCAGGCCGGCGTCGCGCACATGGGTGAGCGTGTCGAGGCGGTCCTCGTAATCGCGGGTGGTAATCACGTCGCCATAGAAGTCCGGCGCGGTATCCAGGTTGTGGTTGTAGTAGTCGAGGCCGGCGTCCTTCAGCGCCTGCGCCTGCGGCTCGCTGAGCATGCCCAGCGTCGCGCAGGTTTCCAGCCCGAGCGCCTTCACCCCGGCGATCATCTCGGCCACCTTGGGGATGTCGCGGTCCTTCGGTGAGCGCCAGGCCGCGCCCATGCAGAAGCGCGAGGCGCCTGCCGCCTTGGCCGCGCGCGCCTTTTCCAGCACATCCTCGCAGGCCATCAGCTTGGTCGCATCGACGCCGGTGTGGTAGCGCTGCGCCTGCGGGCAGTAGCCGCAGTCCTCCGGGCAGCCGCCGGTCTTGACCGAGAGCAGGGTCGATACCTGCACCTCGTCCGGATTGAAGTGCTGGCGGTGCACGCTGGCCGCGCGGAACAGCAACTCGGTGAACGGCAGGGCGAACAGCGCGCCGATCTCCTCGCGGGTCCAGTCATGGCGCACGGGGGCGGCTCCGAGGGTGGTTTCAGGCATTTCCGACAGACCGGGGAAGGGCGATCCGGCAGTCTGTTGGGCATGGGCAGGGCTGTCAAC
>JAEXBT010000195.1 GCA_023393895.1 Pseudomonadota bacterium | reverse complement strand
GTTTCACACAGTGCATCTTCGTTTCGACGCGGCTTCGGCGGTGGTATCCGCTCCATCGTCGCCAGAGGGCTCGGCCGAGGTGTTTGGAGGCGCGCAGGGCTTCGTTTCGAGCGACCGCGCCGCCGGTGACGGTCTTCCATGGCTTGGCGTTCTTGCGGGGCGGGATGACGGCGTGGGCGCCGCGGTCGGCAATGGCGTCGTGGCATTTGCGGGTGTCATAGGCGCCATCAGCCGTAACGCTGCCGATCTCCTGGTCCTCCGGGATTTGGTCGAGAAGGTCGGGTAGGATCGGCGCATCGCCGATTTGGCTTCCAGTAATCTCGACGGCTCGGATCTCCAGTGTTTCCTCGTCGATCCCGAGGTGGATCTTGCGCCAGACGCGGCGTTTCGGGCCGCCATGCTTACGTGCATGCCATTCGCCTTCGCCCTCGACCTTGATGCCAGTGCTGTCGATCAGCAGGTGCAGCGGGCCTCTCGATCCACGGTAGGGAATGCTCACGGCCAAGGTCTTCTGGCGGCGCGACAGCGTGCTGAAGTCGGGAACGGTCCAGTCGAGGCCAACCAGCCGCAAAAGGCTCTCGACGAAGCCCGCCGTCTGCCGGAGCGCCATGCCGAACAGCACCTTCATCGAAAGGCACGTCTGGATAGCGGCATCGCTGTAGGTCTGATGTCGGCCACGCCTGCCTGTCGGCGCGGCATCCCAGTTCATCGAAGGGTCGAACCAGATCGTCAGCGAGCCCCGGCGCTTGAGCGCTTCGTTGTAGGCTGGCCAGTTGCGGGTCTTGTAGGTCGACGGTGTAGGTCTGCTCATGCAACCCGGCTACCACACTGGATTCACGAGATGAATCCCTCACCCGATTTGTGCAACATGTGTAACCGCCCCATGCGCAAGTGGGTTTTTGGAGCTGATCTTGGCGCGCTGGCGGGTGCTGACATGTGTCCGGCCTCTGATGCGGCCATCATCATGCCGCGGGCCCGTATGGTGTCCGAAGGTCGGGTCCAGATCAAAGCCGCGTGCTCGATGGCACTCTGTTGCACACTGGTTCTCCCGATCCCGTCTCACGACCGTTGCGCCAAACCGCTCCTTGCCCTCTTGTGCTCCGACGTCCTCGCGACCGACGATGGCCTTACGCCGCCGCGGCCGGAGACTGGTAGCCGCCGCCCCGGGCCATCAAGGCCCAGACGATACGCGCCATCTTGTTCGCCAATGCCACCCGCACCAGCAGTGGCGGCTTGCGCGTCAACATCCCGCCCAGCCATGTGCCCGGTCTCGCTGCCGCATGGACATGCCGTTTGATGATGACGCTGTTCGCGCCGATGATCAGCAGGCGCCGCAGGGATCGCTCCCCCATCTTCGTCGTAGCCCCGAGCCTCTGTTTGCCGCCTGTCGAATGCTGGCGGGGGGTGAGTCCGAGCCAGGCGGCAAAGTCCCGGCCCTTGCGGAATGTCTCTGGCGGGGGCGCCAGCGTGGCGATGGCCGTGGCGATCAGGGGGCCGATGCCAGGAATTGTCATCAGCCGCCGTGCGACCTCGTTGCCCTTAGCCCGCCGGCTGATCTCGGCGTCCAGCTTTCCGATCTCTGTCTCGAGGTGCCGGAGCGCCGCGACCAGCACATCAAACGTGGCGAGGGCCTCGGCAGGCAGGCCGCTGTCCGGGTCTTCGATCATCCCAATCAGCCGCGCAGCGTTGCCAGCACCTTGTGGCACGATCTGGCCAAACTCACCCAGGTGGCCGCGCAGCGCGTTGATCATCTGCGTCCGCTGCCGGATCAGCAGCTCCCGCACCCGAAACACCATCGCGGCCCCTTGGGTCTCTTCGCTCTTGACGGGCACGAAGCGCATCGTCGGGCGCATGGCCGCTTCGCAGATTGCCTCGGCATCGGCGGCGTCGTTCTTTTGTCGCTTCACGAAGGGCTTCACATAGGCGGGTGGGATCAGCCGCACCTCATGGCCCAGCTTCCCGATCTCGCGGCCCCAGAAATGCGCCCCGCCGCAGGCCTCCATCGCCACGACGCAAGGCGGCAACGGAGCAAAAAAGGCTAGCACCTGATCGCGTCTCAGCTTCTTGCGCAGAACCGCCCGACCTGAAGCATCAGCGCCATGCGCCTGAAACACATTCTTCGCCAGGTCGAGCCCGACCGTGATAATCTCCGACATGACCGCTCCCCTCTGTGGATCATCAAAGACCCACCTTGGCACACAGATGCCGTCGGGGGGCGGTCACATCATCAGAGCCGATCTGCGCCCAGAAGCGGCGGATTTCCTTCACCGGCTGGCCCGGCACATCGCCCGGAAACAGGAAGGCACAGCCGCGCGGCACCAGCAATTGTCGCTGGCGGACAATGGCAGCCGCCTCGTCCGAAATCGGCAGCCTGTGGATCTTCCGCTGCTTGGTCATGCTGGCGGGCTTCGACCAGCTGAGATGTTCGAGGTTGAAATGCTCGAACCTTGCCTGCCGGACCTCGCCCACCCGCGCCCCGGTCAGCATGCAGAGCCGGATGATATCCGCCGCACGGCGATCCTCGGCCGCGTCCAGCGCCGATGCCAGTTTCCGGATCTCCTCCTGCGACAGAAACCGCTCGCGCGGATTCTCGATGCGGCGGCGGAAGCCCGAAGCCGGATTATCCTCGCGCCAGCCCCAGCTCTGCGCATAGGTGAACATCTTGCGCAGCACCTCGCCGACACGATTGGCACGCACCGGCGTCGGCTTCGCCCCCTGCAGCTTTCGGGCACGATTGTTC
>JAEXBT010000163.1 GCA_023393895.1 Pseudomonadota bacterium | reverse complement strand
CTGCACCACCGAGGGCCGCGACTTCCAGGCGCTGCTGCCGCAGTTTCGCGCGCTCGGTGCCGAGGTGCTCGGGGTGTCGAAGGACTCGGTCAGGACCCACGCCAACTTCTGCGCCAGGCAAGGTTTCGAGTTCGGGCTGGTGAGCGATGCCGACGAGGCGCTGTGCCGCGCCTTCGGCGTGATCCAGCTGAAGAAGCTCTACGGCCGCGAGTACGAGGGCATCGTCCGCAGCACCTTCCTGATCGATCCCGAGGGCCGCGTCGCGCGCAAGTGGCAGCCGGTGAAGGTGCCGGGCCACGCGCAGGCGGTGCTCGATGCATTGAAGGAAGCTGCATCGCAGTGACGATGTCGCATCCCTCCACGCGCCACTGCCCGGCCGCGCCGGCCGGTGGCGTTTTCGTTTCCACGCCGCGAAGGAAGACCGCCGCATGACCGAAGGCAAGCGCCTCTACGTGCTCGACACCAACGTGCTGATGCACGATCCGACCGCGCTGTTCAAGTTCGAGGAGCACGACATCTTCCTGCCGATGCAGGTGATCGAGGAGCTGGACAACGGCAAGAAGGGCACCAGCGAGGCCAGCCGCAACGCGCGCCAGGTCAGCCGCTTCATCAACGAGCTGATCGAGGAGCAGGGCCCGGACAAGATCGCCACCGGGCTCAAGCTGCGCCCCCCGGGCGGTCTGCAGCTCAAAACCGAGGCCGCGCGCGGCGTGCTGCGTTTCCAGACCGCCGGGTTCGGCGGCGGCGGCGACGCCTTCGGCACGGTGATGCCGGACAACCACATCCTTGCCGCGATCGTTGCGCTGCAGACGCGGGAGCCCGGCCAGCATGTGGTCTTCGTCTCCAAGGACATCAACCTGCGGATCAAGGCGGCAATCGCCGGCATCCCCAGCGAGGACTACGAGAACGACCGCGCGCTCGACGACTTCAACCTGCTCTACACCGGCGCCACCGCCCTGCCCGCCGATTTCTGGCAGCGCAGCGGCAAGGACCTGAAGTCTTGGACCGACAAGGGCCGCACCTATTACGAAGTGAAGCCGGGCGAGGATGACGACTGGCATCCCAACCAGTTCCTCTACCTGCCGGGCGACGAGCAGAGCGAGTTCCGCGTGGTCTCGGTCGATGACGGAAAAGCGGTACTGCAGATCGTCGACGACTTCCGCAACCAGCAGCACGCGGTCTGGGGCATCACTGCGCGCAACCGCGAGCAGAACTTCGCGATAAACGCGCTGATGGACCCGGACATCGACTTCGTCACCCTTCTCGGCACCGCCGGCACCGGCAAGACCCTGCTGACGCTGGCTGCGGGACTCGCCCAGACCATGGACGCGCAGCGCTACCGCGAGATCATCATGACCCGCGCGACGGTGAGCGTCGGCGAGGACATCGGCTTCCTGCCCGGCACCGAGGAGGAAAAGATGACGCCATGGATGGGCGCGCTGACCGACAATCTGGAAGTGCTGATGCCCAACAGCCGCAAGGGCGGCAACAGCTGGGAGCAGCAGGCGACCAACGACCTGCTCGCCTCGCGGATCAAGATCCGCTCGATGAACTTCATGCGCGGCCGCACGTTCCTCTCGCGCTACCTGATCATCGACGAGGCGCAGAACCTCACGCCCAAGCAGATGAAGACCCTGATCACCCGCGCCGGTCCCGGGACCAAGATCGTCTGCCTCGGCAACGTGGAGCAGATCGACACGCCCTACCTCACCGAAACCACCTCCGGCCTCACCTACGTGGTGGACCGCTTCAAGGGCTGGGCGCACAGCGCGCACGTGACCCTGCGCCGCGGCGAGCGCTCGCGCCTGGCCGACCACGCGTCCGAGGTGCTCTGAGCGATGCGCCACGCACGCGGCTCCGACAAGGTGTTCCTGGCGCTGTTCGCCGTGTTCGCCCTGATTCGCGCGGTCGATTATTTCAACGGCCGCGCCCTGTTCGACCTGTTGGGGATGGCCGGCTTCGTGCTGCTGGCGATTGGCGTGTGGATGCGCGCGCCGGCCACGCCCGATGGCGGAGTGCCTGCCGCGCGCGGCAATCGTGCGTTCGCCGCGACCACCGTCGGCGGCATCCTGGTGCTGGCCTCGTTCGCGATGAAGTGGTTCGGCTGATCCGGAAACCGCTGCGATGAAGGACCGCTCGAAACTGCCGACCTGGGTGATCCTCGGGGCCTGCGCACTGGCCTGCATCGCCGGCATGGTCAACGTGATCGGCCTGCTCGGCTTCGTCCACCAGGGCCTCACCCACCTGACCGGCATCACCACCCTGCTCGGCGCCAGCATCGCCCAGCTGCAGTGGCGGGCGGTCTGGGAGATCAGTGCCGTGATCCTCGCCTTCCTGGCAGGCTGCGTGCTGTCGGGCTTCATCATCCAGGACGACAACGTCTCCTTGCGGAGGCGCTACGGCGTGGCGCTGGCGATCGAATCGGCCCTGCTATTCCTGGCCGCCGCGCTGTTCCGCGAGCAGGACATCAAGGGCGCATTGATCGCCGCCACCGCGATGGGCCTGCAGAACGCGATGGCCACTACCTACAGTGGCGCACTGGTACGCACCACCCACGTCTCCGGGCTGTTCACCGACGTCGGCATCGCCATTGGCCATGCCCTGCGCGGCGAGCCGTTCCAGATCAAGCGCGTGCAACTGTCGGTGCTGACCATCGGCGCGTTCCTGTTCGGCTCGGTCACCGGCGCCTGGCTGTTCCAGCAGCTGCACTACCACGCGCTTTATGTGCCAGCGGTCTGGACCGGCGTGGTCGGCGTCGGTTACGCGCTCTACCATCACTTCATCCTTCAACGGAAACCCGCCTGATGACCCTGCAGACACCGAGCGCGATGACCATTGCCGGCAGCGATTCCGGTGGCGGCGCCGGCATCCAGGCCGACCTGCGCACCTTTGCCGCGCATGGCGTGCACGGCCTGTGCGTGCTGGCCGCGCTGACCGCGCAGAACACCCAGGGCGTCACCGCCGTGCACGTGCCGCCCGCCGGCTTCCTGCGTGCGCAGCTCGACACCTGCTTCGCCGATTTCGATGTCGCCGCGGTGAAGATCGGGATGCTGGCGAACGCGGAAGTGGTCGATGCCGTGGCGGACGCGCTCATCGCGCATGCGCCGCGCTTCGTGGTCCTGGACCCGGTGATGATCGCCACCTCCGGCGCCCGGCTGCTGGATGCGGACGCCCAGCGCGCGATGCGCGAGCGCCTGCTGCCGATGGCGGACATTCTCACCCCCAACCTTCCCGAAGCCGAATGGCTGCTCGGCCACCCGATACCCAATGCCGAAGCGGCACAGGCCGCCCTGCGCGAACTGCATGCGCTCGGTGCCCGGGCCGTGTTGCTGAAGGGCGCCCATCTGGATGAAGGCCCGCTGGTCCGCGACCGCTGGTTCGACGGCGAAACCGAGACCGAGTTCGTGCATGCGCGGCTGGATGTCAATGGCCACGGCACCGGCTGCACGCTGGCCTCGGCGATCGCCGCCAACCTGTGCCTGGGCCTGCCGCCGCTGGAGGCCGCGCGCGCGGCCAGCGATTACGTCTCCCGCGCGCTGGCGCTGTCGTACCGGCCCGGCCAGGCATCGCTGCAGGTGCTCGATCACTTCGGTGCGGCGCGCAAGGACTGAAGCATGCGCATCGATGACATCGCGCTCGAAAGCGGCGATGGCCACCGCTGGCAGCTGATCGGGCACGCGCCGGCATCGCCGCGCGCCACGCTGCTGTGGCTGCCGGCGATGGGCGTGGCCGCGCGCCACTATCTGCCATTCGCCGAGGCGTTGGCCGATCAGGGCATCGCCACCTTCATCCATGAGTGGCGTGGCCATGGCAGCAGCAACCTGCGTGCCTCGCGCATGCAGGACTGGGGCTACCGCGAACTGCTGCTGGACGACATCCCGCGCAGCGAGGCCGTCGTGGCCGCCACCGCAACGGAGGTGCCGCTGCTGATCGGCGGCCACAGCCTGGGCGGCCAGCTCGCGGCCTGCAGGCTGGCGATGGCGCCGCATGATGCGCGCCGGCTGTGGCTGGTCGCCTGCAGCGCACCGTTCCCGGAAGCCTTCCCCGGCCTGTTCCGCGCCGGCGTGTGGGTGGCACTGGCCATTGGACCGGGACTGGCGCACGCATTCGGGTATTGGCCGGGGCGTCGGCTAGGTTTCGGCGGCCGCGAGGCACGCAGCGTGCTGACCGACTGGGCCGGGACCGGTCGCGCCCGCGGTTACCGCATCGGCAGCCTCGGCCGTGACCTCGACCCGCTGCTGGCGGGGGTGAGGGTGCCGGTCGATGCGATCGCGCTGGCCGATGATGATTTCGCGCCCGCGACCGCGGTGCGCGCGCTGCTCGACAAGCTCGGCGGCGATGCCGATCTTCAGCAGGTCGATGGGGCCGCGCTCGGCGCGCCCGCCGACCATTTCGCCTGGCTGCGGCACCCGACGGCCATCGCCCGGCACCTGGCCTCACGGCTGTAGCGTGGACGCGGCCAGGCCGGGCAGCCATGCGATAATCGTCCGGATTGCCCCCGTAGCTCAGCTGGATAGAGCGTCCCCCTCCTAAGGGGAAGGTCGTGCGTTCGAATCGCGCCGGGGGCGCCACCTGCGCGCCACGTTCCGGCGCCCTGTTTTCCGCATCAACGAGGAGTCCCCATGTCCCTGCATCCCGTCCTGTCCAAGCTCGGCCTGTCCGCTACCGAATCCGGCAGCTATGTGGGCAACGGCGAATGGTCGAAGACCACCGACGCCGGCGTGCTGGAGCCGGTCAACCCGACCACCGCCGAGGTGCTGGGCCGCGTGCATGCCTCCTCCAAAAAGGACTACGACCTGCTGATGGAGCGCGCCGAGGATGCCTTCCAGGTTTGGCGCAACACGCCGGCGCCGCGTCGCGGAGAGGCCATCCGCCTGTGCGCCGACGCGCTGCGCGAACACAAGGATGCGCTCGGTTCACTGGTGGCGCTGGAGATGGGCAAGTCTAAGCCCGAAGGCGACGGCGAAGTGCAGGAAATGATCGACATCGGCGAATTCGCCGTGGGCCTGTCGCGCCAGCTCTATGGCCTGACCATGCACAGCGAGCGCCCGGGCCACCGTATGTACGAGCAGTGGCATCCGATCGGCATCGTCGGCGTGATCTCGGCGTTCAACTTCCCGGTCGCGGTCTGGGCCTGGAACTCGTTCATCGCGGCCGTCTGCGGCGA
>JAEXBT010000143.1 GCA_023393895.1 Pseudomonadota bacterium | reverse complement strand
GGCGCGATGGGCTCGGCGATGGCAACGATGACCGCCAGCACGGCGGGCATCCGCACCCCCAACCGGCTCGGCGCGGGTCTGGGGATCCAGGGCGGCAAGACCGCGCTGGCCGTGGGCTACCAGCGTGCGATCGGTGAACGCGCGACGGTGACCATCGGTGGCTCGTTCAGCGGCGACGAGACCTCGGGCGGCGTGGGTTTCGGCATGGGCTGGTAACCGGTCTCGCTTCGACCCCATGGGAAAGGCGGCTGCAAGCCGCCTTTCTCTTTGCAGGTATCAGCAAACAACTGCGGTTGCGTTCACTCGCTGGTCTTGCCGTCGAAGTGTTCTTCGCGCTCGTCGGCCTTGGTCGGCTGTAGGACGCCGTCGCGGTGCTCCGGCGGGCCGTACAGCGTGTAGAGCTTGAGCGGCCCGGTACCTGTGTTGATCACGTTGTGGCGCGCGCCGGCGGGCACGATGACGCCGAAATCCCCCTTGACGGTGTGGCGGACACCATCGATCACCACTTCGCCGTCGCCTTCCTCGAAGCGGAAGAACTGGTCGTGGCCGTCGTGCACCTCCTCGCCGATCTCCTCGCCGGCCTGCAGGGTCATCAACACCAGCTGCAGGTGCTTGCCGGTGTAGACCACGCGGCGGTAATCGGTGTTGTCCTCGGTGGCCTTTTCGATGTCGTCAACGTAGCCCTTCATGCTGCACTCCCTCGGGAAAGATGCCGCCATCATGCCCGGGTCCGCGTTGCCGTGCAGTGACGCAATACGGATTCAGGGGCCGGGCGTGGCGCAGCTGGTTCGCGTCATCACCCGCTGCGTGCGTGCGTGGAGTGCGTTGGCACGCGCCGAAATCTCGGGGTTGTCGAGTGCAACCAGTGACTCCGCCTGCCTGTCGTACTGGGTCCAGGCCTCGCACAACTGCTCGTCGGGGATGCGTTCGCAACGGTCCTGCTGGACTTCGCAGGCCTGGGCACCGCTGCGGTTCTGGCTGCCGGCGATGTCGCTGACCTGCAGTTCGACGCAGCGATCCTTTGGCGCCCCGTCCTCGGACAGGTAGCTGTTGCCGGTGTAGGCATGGCAGCGATACAGCGGGGGAGGCGGCAGGATGTCCGGCGCGGCGTCCGGGTTGCCGATGAGGGCGGGCGTGGGGCTCCCGGGCATGGAAGGCGTCGCAGGTGCCAGGGGCGCTGGCGGCGGCGCTACCACCGCAGGGGCGGGCGCCGGCGCGCTGGGCGCCTGCAGTACGCGGGCCTGCTGCTTCTGGCCCTTGGGACAGCGCACGCCGTTCTGCAGGGTGACGTTGCCCGCGGCGTCGGTGCACCGATAGATCACCACCTGCCCGCTACCGGGCGCGCGCTGCGCCAGTGACGGCAGCGCGAGCAGTGCCATCACGACGCTGAGCAGGAGCAGGGGACGATGTCGCGACATCACAGGCCACATTCCTCGCGCAAACGGGCGTCGAGGTTAGCCGATTCGCGGTCCAGCTGCGTCCGCTCGCTGGGCATCGCCTGCACGTAGCGCCGGCGGATCTCGTGGCGACGGTCGGACATCACCTCGCACATTTCCCCTCGGCCCAATGGTGCGCACGCGTCCTCCATCCAGGCGCCCTGCGTGTACAGCGGTGGGGTGGGATAGCCGGGGTTGAGCACCGGCGCGCCGGCGATGTAGTCGCGCCCGCCGCCGATGCGCAGGCTGCTGTGGCGATCCCGGTATTGCAGGCTGCCCGCGTAAGCGCCCCGCAGGTATGCCGGCCGCACCGGGGGATACACCGGGGGAGTCAGGATTCCCTGCCAGCCCGGCGTCCAGCGGGCCTGGCCGCGCGGCGACTCGCTGAGGTAGCTGCGCCCATCGGGCGCCACGCATTGGTACAGCGGCTGCGCTTGCGTCTGCAGGACGTAACGCACGGGTCCGGTTGCCGTGCTTGCCGACGCGGCAGGCGGTGTGGGCATTGCGGTCGCGGTCGGCTTGCCGTCGCGCGGGCGCAACATGCTCTGGGTCTGCTGCTTCTCGCCGCGCTTGCAAGGCGAATCGCGCAGGGTCAGCTTGCCCGTGGCATCGGTGCAGCGGTAGATGGTCACGTCATCGGCGCCCACCTCAGTGCCGAACCCCAGCAGCAGGGCGATCAGGGGCAGTGCGGGTAGCCATCCACGAGACATGGGTCGATGATGCGACGGGCGCGCCCGCAGCACATGAACAAGGGGTGGATGTTGTCGAGCGTTCAGGCCGCTGTTCGCCGGTCGTGTGCAGTTGCATGGGCTTCCCAGCTTCGCGAAGCCGGTTTCATCCGCGCAGGACGCGTCCGCTTCGGGCATCGCGAATCACGCTCGGTGCGCTGCGCCCGCCGGTTTCGCCGTCCAGTACGCCATCGATCCGCGCCAGCAGCACCGGGTCCAGCGTGTCGCGGCTGGCCGCCGCGGGCATCCCGGCGAGATTGGCGCTGGTGGAGATCAGGGCGCCGCCGAACACGGCGCACAATGCGACTACCGCGGGATGGGCGCTCACGCGCACGGCGATGCCGGCGTGCGCGCCAGTGATCCAGCGCGGCGCATCGGCTGATGCCGGAACGACCCACGTGTGCGGCCCCGGCCAACTGGCGCGCACGGCTGCCAGCCGTGTGGCACCCAGTGCTGACATATCCACGTAGCCGCTGAGCTGCGCTTCATCGCCGGCGATCAGGATCAGCCCCTTCGCCACCTCGCGCTGCTTGATCGCGAGCAGGCGCATGACCGCCGTCTCGTCGCGGGGGGCGCAGCCCAGGCCCCAGACGCCCTCGGTCGGGTAGGCGATGACACCGCCTTGGCGAAGGATTCGGGCGGCGGCATCGGCATCAAGAGACGACACGGCGAGGGCCTCAGAACGGCGCGTCGTCGCCGCTGGCTTCCGTGGCCTTGGTCATCCGCTTTGTGGCCTTCTTCGCCACGGTCTTCTTCGCGGCTTTCTTGGCCACCCTCTTGACCGCCTTCTTCGTGGCGGCTTTCTTCCCCGCGGCCTTCTTGACTGGCGCTTTCTTCGCCACCGCCTTCTTCGCCGCCTTCTTGCCCCAGCCCTTGCGCACCGGCTTGCCGGTTTCGGCCAGCATCCGGGTGGCTTCCTCAAGCGTCAATGACTTGGGATCGCGGTCCTTGGGGATCTTGCCGTTCAGCGTGCCGTCCGAGAGGTACGGGCCGAAGCGGCCGTTGAGCACCTGCACATCGGACCCGTCCCACTGCTGGATGATGCGGTTGCGCGCGATCTCTTCCTTCTCCTCGATGAGGAAGACCGCGCGGTCGAGGTCGATGGCGTACGGATCGTCCTCCTTCTTCAGCGAGGCGTAGGTGCTGCCGCGCTTGGCGAACGGGCCGAAGCGACCGATGCCCACGCTCACCGCCTCGCCGTTGGATTCACCCAGCGTGCGCGGCATGTCGAACAGCTTCAGCGCCTGCTCCAGCGAGATCGAGTAGATGCTCTGGCCCGGCTGCAGGGAGGCGAACTTCGGCTTCTCCTCGTCGTCGACCGTGCCGATCTGCACCATCGGCCCGTAGCGGCCGATGCGCGCGCTGATCTCCTTGCCGCTGGCCGGGTCAGTGCCGAGCACGCGTGCGCTGCCGGCGTCGGTGCGGTCCAGGCTCTCGGTCTTGTCCTCGACCAGCGCCTTGAACGGGCCCCAGAACTTCTCCATCAGCGGCACCCAGTCCTCCTCGCCGCGGCTCACCGCATCGAGCTCGTCCTCCATCCTCGCGGTGAAGTCGTAGTCCACGTACTGGGTGAAGTGGGAGGACAGGAACTTGGAGACCGCGCGACCGACGTCGGTGGGACGGAAGGCGCGCCCTTCCAGCTCGGCGTACTTGCGGAAGAGCAGGGTGGCGATGATCGAGGCATATGTCGAAGGCCGGCCGATGCCGTATTCCTCCAGCGCCTTCACCAGCGATGCCTCGGTATAGCGTGGCGGCGGCTGGGTGAAGTGCTGGTCGGCATGGATGCGGTCCAGTGGCACGTTGTCGCCGGGCTTCATCGGCGGCAGCTTGCGGCCTTCGTCGTCGTCCTCCGCGCTCTTCGTGTCCTTGCCTTCCTCGTACACGGCGAGGAAGCCGGGCACGACCACGGTGGTGCCGGAGGCACGGAAGCTGTGCTCGTTGCCGGCGGCCAGCTCCACGCTGACGGTGTTGAGCGTGGCCGGGATCATCTGCGAAGCGACCGCGCGCTTCCACACCAGGTCGTAGAGGCGGCGCTCGTCGTCGCTCAGGTACTTGGCCACCTGCGACGGCGTGCGCAACGCGGAAGTGGGGCGAATGGCCTCGTGCGCCTCCTGCGCGTTCTTCGACTTGGTCTGGTAGAAATTCGGCTTGTCCGGCAGCGAATTGGTGCCGAAGTCGCGCGCGATCACGTCGCGGATCTCGCCCAGCGCGTCCTGCGACAGGCTGACCGAATCGGTACGCATGTAGCTGATCAGGCCGACCGTGCCTTCCTCGCCGATGGTCACGCCTTCGTACAGCTTCTGCGCCACCTGCATAGTCTTGCGGGTGGTGAAGCCGAGCTTGCGCGCGGCTTCCTGCTGCAAGGTGGACGTGGTGAACGGCGGCGACGGTCGGCGCTTGCGCTCCTTGCTGGCGACATCGGTGACATGCAGGCGGCCACCTGCGGCCTTCGCGATGCGATCACGTGCGGCTTCCGCCGTCTCGCCATCGGTGATGGTGAACTGCTCGAACTTCTTGCCGTCGAGTTTCACCAGCTTGGCCCCGAACGCCTGCGAGGGATGGGCGCACTCGGCCTCGATGGTCCAGTACTCGCGCGCCTTGAACGCCTCGATCTCCTCCTCGCGCTCGACGATCATCCGCAGCGCCGGCGACTGCACGCGGCCGGCGGACAGCCCGCGCTGCACCTTGCGCCAGAGCACCGGCGACAGGTTGAAGCCGACCAGGTAATCCAGCGCGCGGCGCGCCTGCTGCGCATCTACCAGATCGGTCGAGATCGAGCGCGGTGCGGCCATCGCCTCCCGGATCGCGCGCGGGGTGATCTCGGTGAACACCACCCGATGCAGGTCCTTGTCCTTGAGCAGCTTCTTTTCCTTCAGGATCTCGGCGATGTGCCAGCTGATCGCCTCGCCCTCGCGGTCCGGGTCGGTGGCGAGGAAGATGTCGTCCGCCGACTTCGCCGCCTTGGCGATCGCCGCCACGTGCTTCTCGTTCTTCTCGATCAGGTCGTAGCGCATCGCGAAGCCGGCGTCGGGATCGACCGCGCCTTCCTTCGGCACCAGGTCGCGCACATGGCCGTAGCTGGCGAGGACGTGGAAATCCTTGCCGAGGTATTTGTTGATCGTCTTGGCCTTGGCGGGCGATTCGACGATGACGAGGTGCTTGGACATGGCGTGGGGTTCCGTGCGGCAGTGCCGCATGAGCGGGATATGCAGAAACCGACGCCCGGGCGGGCCCGGGCGTCGTGCGTCTTCTTCTTATAGTGGAATCACGGACGTGGCCGGCCTGTCAAGCCGGCCAATGGTTCATTGCCACTGCCCGGAGGTGGCCACGGCGACCAGCAGGAAGACGAATCCGGCCAGCAGCAGTAGCATCAGGCCGTAGATCACCAGCACCGCGATGGTGACGCCGTCCAGCCCGCGCTTCTGCAATTGCGGGTGGGCGGTGTAGGCCCAGCGGTCCACGAACACAGTGTCGCTGACCATGTCGTGCAGGGCGCGCTTGCGGTCGGTGAAGCCGGCCATGATGAAGCCGAGATAGAGCGGGATGGCGCTCAGGAACATCCCGAAATAGCGCCCGATGCCGCGCCAGAAGCCGATGGTCGTGCCGTCCGGGCGGCAGAGCTTGATGCCGACCGCCATCTTGCCGAGCGTGGCCTGCGCCGGCCGTGAGTGCATCCAGGCGTAATAGACCGCCTGCAGCGCGATCATCAGCAGATAGGCCGGGATCATCGTCACAAGCAGGCGCGTGGGATCCGCCCCGCTACCGCTTTCCAGGTCGGTGATGCTGATGCCGCCCAGCATCATTGCCGGGATGAGGACGGCGTAGGACGCGATCATCACCACGAAGGAGTCCAGCACGCTGGCGGCGAACCTGCGCCAGAACCCGGCGTAGTGGATGTCGCTGCGGTCGATCGCCGCGCCCGGTGCCATGATCGAGGCCTGCGACGGCAGCGGATCGACGGCGGGCGGCGGCGTGATGGCGGGCGCGACCGTGGCGCCGAGCGGCAGTACCTGCTTCAGCGGCTGCCATGCCTCCATCCCGGCACGCCAGGCGAGCGCGTCCGCGCGCAGTTCGCCACGCGCATGCATCGCGATCAGGGTGGCGGCGCTGACCGGGCCGTGCTGCTGGCGTGCGGCATCCGCGTAGAACCACTCGTCCTGCGAGTCCGTTCCGGCGGGGTTGGGGGTCGTTTCTTCGTTCATGGGCAGCGCGGTCATTCGGGAAGGCCAGTGTACGGCCTCCGCATTCAGCGGCACTCGGCCGGAAGGTAACGCTCGGGAAGCGAGGTGCCGCAGTTCCAGACCGGGGTGTCGCCGGTATCGATGTATTCCCAGACGATGTGCTGGCCGTCCAGCGCTGACTCGCCGGTGCCCTCAAGGGTCACTTTCATGCCGCAATAGCCGGAGGGATGCTGCCCGGCCTCGATCCTTCCGATGCCAATGCCCGGGTCAGCCGCGTGCGCGCCGAGGTCGGCATCGCGCGGGCAGGCCGCGTCCGGGTCGGCGGTGCGCCGCTCAGCAATATCGCTGCGCAGCCAGCGGGTGCTTTCGATGACCGCGGCAACCTTCGCGCGCAGCGTGTAGTCCTTGTACGCCGGCAGGGCGATGGCGGCGAGGATGGCGATCATGGGCACGGCCAGCACCGCGAGGATCAGTAACACGATCATGCAGCCGCTCAGGCCCTTGCGCTTCTGCGTGGACACGCCCGAGGCGACGCCGCTGCCGAACTGGATGCGGGTCGGGTCGGGGGGCGGCAGCGCGACCACCTGTTGCAGCGACTGCCAGCGGTCCATGCCCTGTCGCCAGACCAGCGTTTCGGGGCGCAGCACGCCCTGCTGGTAGAGATCGAGCAATTCGGTCTGGCCGATCGGTCCGTTGGGCCGGTAGTCGGCATTGGCGTAGTGCCAGGCATCCTCGGGCAGCGGCGGGGGGCTGGACGGCGTCGCTCATGGTCGGGGCATCCTTGCGAGTCGGCGATGTGATGGGCCGGGGAAGCCGGCCGCACTCAGGGCGATGCTAGTGCAGCGGCTCCGGGTCGTCGCCGAAGATCTGCGTCTCCATCCAGGCGTAGGCGGCCTCCGAGCCGGGCTGGTTGAACAGCACCATCAGCACGACCCATTTCAGGTCGTCCAGGTCGATCTCGTCCTGGTCCAGTGCCATCGCGCGGTCCAGCACCAGTTCGCGTTGGTCGGCGTCCAGGATGCCGTGCCGCTCGAGGTAAAGCAGGAATCCGCGGGCCTCGATCGCCAGCTTCTCCACCTCCGGGCCGTGGAACACGCGCGTGGGGCCACCCACCCGCGCCGGGCGGTCGGCGGGACGCTGGTTGTCGAGCGCCTCAAGCCAGTCGAACGCACGATTGATCTCGGCCGGGCTGAAGCCCGCCTGGATCAGGTCCTTCTGGAGGGAGTCGCGGTCACGGACGCCGGGGTCGACATCCTCGTTGGTGAAGTAATGCTCGAACAGGTACAGCAGCACGTCCAGGATGCTTTCTTTCATTGCCCTCGCCCAGCGCCGGTGGCGCGTTGCAGGTGGATCGTCGGGTCAAGCGGACTTGCGGGTATAGCGACCATGTTCGACCGCCAGGCGGCCTTGCAGTTCCAACGCCAGCAGCATGGGCGAGAGTTCAGCGACCGTCAATCCCGTGCGGGCGACCAGCCCATCCATAGGGATGGGGTCGTGCCCGAGGGCTTGCCACAACTTCTGGTGGTCGGCGTCGATGTCCGGGTCCACAGGCCCGGGTTCATGAATGGGGGCGTCCAGCCGCACATGCAAGGCGTCGCGGAGGGCGGGACAGGCGTCGGCGAGCGCGCTCAGGACATCGTCCGGTGCCTCGGCCAGTTGCGCGCCCTCGCGCAGCAGCCGGTGGCAGCCGCGCGCCATCGGGTTGTGGATGGAGCCGGGGATCGCGAAGACCTCGCGGCCGGCATCGGCGGCCATCCGCGCGCTGATCAGCGCCCCCGAGCGTTCGGCAGCCTCGACCACCAGCGTGCCGAGGGAGAGGCCGGCAATCAGGCGGTTGCGTGCCGGGAAGTGCCGCCGCAGCGGTGGCGTGCCGGGCGGGTGCTCGCTGACCACGGCACCGCGCGCGGCGACCGCATCGCGCAGGCGTACGTGGGCGACGGGATAGGCGATGTCCGGGCCGGTACCGACCACGGCAAGCGTCAGGCCTTCGCCGGCTTCAAGTGCGCCGGCATGGGCGGCGGCATCCACGCCGCTGGCCAGGCCGCTGGTGATGGCGAAACCCGCCTCGGCGATCGCCCGCGCGAACATCCGCGCGTTGTCGAGGCCGCCGGGCGTGGCGGCGCGGCTGCCGACGATCGCCAGCTGCGGATGCCACAGCCGGCCGGGTTCCCCGGACACGAACAGGGCCAGCGGTGGACCGCTGATCTGCCGCAGCAGGGCGGGGTAATCGGCATCGCCCCAGCCGATGAGATGGTGGTCCGCAGCCTCCAGCCAGCGCAGGGTCCGGATTTCGGCCTCGGCCGCCGCGCCATCGCGCCCGCGCAGGCAGGCCGCCTGCGCTTCGGACAGCCCGGCCTCGCGCCAGACGCGCGTACCGGCGCCCACGGCGGCCACGGCATCGCCAGCGAAACGTTCCAGCAGGCACCGGCGCGGGGCCAACCGGCCACCGGCCAAGACCAGGCGCAGCAGCGCGGCGGAATGCGGCATCGATGACATGCGTCCAGCATCGGTCGCAAATGACGACGGCGCCCTCGGGCGCCGTCGCGTGCCACTGTCGGGAAATCCCGAACGCGGTCAGTAGGTCGCGTCCGGGTGCTTGAGCTCGTAGCCGACCTTGGTCGGCTTGATGCTGTCCATGACCAGCCCGTAGCTGATCTTGTCGAAGGTGCGGAACACCATGACGTGGCCGGCGAACTCGTCGGGCAGGCGCACCTTGTCGGCATTGGAGACGAACTCCTCGTCGCGCTCGGGCACCTGCACGCGGTCCACCGCATTGCTGCCGACGCGCCAGATCGAGAAGACGGTGCCGTTGTCGATGCCGTCGCGGGCACCGACCGACAGCGCCACGACATCGCGCGGACCGCCGACGTTGTCGCGGTCTGCCACCGCCAGCACCTGCGCCTTCTGGTACGGGAACTGCTGCTTGGGTGCGTGCGGGTAGAAGGTGAGGTCGTAGGGAATGCTTTCGACCGGCACCAGCTTGTCGCCGATGCGGACTTCATAGCTGGGGTCGTCGAGCAGGAGGGTAGCGGCTTCGATCCCGCCGACCTCGCCGCGGGTGATCACACCGGCGTTGACCTTGCGCATCTCGATGCCGAGCTTCTCCATGCGGCCACCTTCGGCCAGCATGACCTCGGTCCAGGTGCGGTCATACGGAGGATCCATCGGGCGACGGCCGGCGTAGTCCAGGCGGTCACGGCCGGTCAGCGCGCAACAGGCGGCACGACGGCCCATGCTGTAGGTCTGTACAGGTCGCAGCACCGCGAAGCGCTGGCCGGGCTGTGCGCTCGCGCCGAGCCCGCGCACATACGCGGCCTGCCCACGGATGCCGCGCATGCGGTCGTCTTCCAGCCCGACGATGTAGGGCAGGTTGTCGATCCGGTCGAAGATGCGCATGTCCTTGAGGAACGGCTCGACCTGGGCCAGCGGCACGCCCGGGATCGGGGCGTCGGTCATCGGCCCGCGGTTGATGTAGGCCAGGCTCAGCACGTCACCCGGATAGATCAGATGCGGATTCCTGACCTGCGGGTTGGCCTGCCAGATTTCCGGCCACAGCCATGGCTTCTTGAGGAAACGGGCGGCGATGTCCCACAGCGTGTCGCCCTTCTGCACCACGTAGGTGTCGGGGTGGCCGGCACGGTATTCCTGCGCCAGCGCGAGTCCGGCAACTGCCACCAGGCTGGCGGCAAGCACGGGAATCCGCACCCATTGACGGATACGAGAAATTTTGACGGCCATCAGTTGTTCCCCACGGAGCATCGCCCGTTAGCGGGGCATTTAGACCACATCCCGCGGGGATTCACAAGTATCGCGCTAGAATTGCACGCTAACCCTGTGACTTGCTTGGCCGTTCGCGCGGCCCGATGGATTGCCATGGCCCTGCTTCCCATCCTTGAATTCCCCGATCCACGCCTGCGCACCAAGGCCGTGCCGGTGGATGTCGCCACCGTGGCAGTCGAGGGGTTCCAGCGCCTGCTCGATGACATGTTCGAGACCATGTATGCCGCGCCGGGCATCGGCCTGGCCGCCAGCCAGGTGGACGTGCACCAGCGCTTCATGGTGATCGATGTCAGCGAGGAACATGACCAGCCGCTGGTGTTCATCAATCCCGAGATCCTGGAAAAGCAGGGCGAACAGGTCTATCAGGAAGGCTGCCTGTCGGTGCCCGGAATCTTCGCCGACGTGACCCGCGCCGATGCGATCACCGTGCGCGCCCACGGCCGCGACGGCCTGCCGTTCGAGCTGCAGGCCGATGGCCTGCTGGCCGTCTGCATCCAGCACGAGATGGACCATCTGGACGGCAAGCTGTTCGTCGATTACCTCTCGCCGCTCAAGCGCGAGATGGTGAGGAAGAAGCTGGCCAAGCAGCGCAAGGCCGCCTGAGCAGGAACCCCGCATGAGAATCGTCTTTGCCGGCACGCCCGGTTTCGCGGTGCCGTCCCTGCATGCGGCGATGGGCAAGGGCGATGTCGTCGCCGTCTACACCCAGCCCGACCGCCCGGCGGGACGGGGTCGCGGCCTGCAGCCCTCGCCGGTCAAGGAGGCGGCGCTTGAAGCCGGCCTTGAAGTGCGCCAGCCGGAGACGCTGCGCAGCCGCGAGGCGCGCGAAGCGCTGCGCGCGCTGCGGCCTGACGTGATGATCGTGGTCGCCTACGGATTGATCCTGCCGCAGTCGGTCCTCGACATCCCCGTCCATGGCTGCTGGAACGTGCATGCCTCGCTGCTGCCACGCTGGCGTGGCGCCGCGCCGGTCCAGCGCGCGATCGAAGCAGGCGATGCCGAAACCGGCGTCTGCCTGATGCGGATGGAGAAAGGCCTGGATACCGGTCCCGTCCTGCTTTCGTTGTCCACGCCGATCACCGATACCGATACCGGCGGCAGCCTGCACGACCGCCTGGCCGGCCTGGGCGCGCAGGTGCTTGCGGACGGCCTCGGGCTGCTCCGCATCGGCCTGTTGCCGAGCGCGGTGCCGCAGCCCGAGGAGGGCGTCACCTACGCCCGCAAGCTCGACAAGGCCGAGGCGCGGCTGGACTGGACCCAGCCGGCCGCCGCGCTGGCGCGCAAGGTGCGCGCGTTCAACCCGTGGCCGGTGGCGGAGGCGATGCTGGCCGGCGAGCGGTTGCGGATCCATGGCGCGGTGCCGATCGCCTCGGGCGGCGTGGCCGAGCCGGGCACGATCATCGGTGCCGGGCGCGAGGGCATCGATGTCGCCACCGGTGAAGGCGCATTGCGGATCCGCGTGCTGCAGCGCGAAGGCGGCAAGCCGGTGACCGCCGCGGATTGGCTCAACGCGCGCCAAGTGCGCCCCGGCGCCTGATGCCGATGCAGCGGCCTGTTCCGCAGCGGAGGGCCGGGTGAGCGGCGCCGCGCCACGCATCGCCGCCGCGCGCGTCATCGATGCCGTCCTGCACCGCGGGCGCTCGCTGCGGGCGGCGCTGGGTGCCGAGCTGCCCAGGCTCGCCGACGTGCGCGACCGCGCGCTGGTCGAAGCGATCGTGATGGCGGCATTGCGCGAGCACGCGCGCTGCGCCGAGGCCCTGAACCAATGGATGACCCGGCCGCCGGGCGCACGCGATGGCGTCCTGCGTGCGCTGCTGTATGCCGGCTTCGCGCAGATCGCGATGGGCTTGCCCGCGCATGCGGCGGTGGATGCCACCGTCGAGGCGGCGCGTGGCGTCGGGCGCGGGCACCAGTCCGGCCTGGTGAATGCACTGCTGCGTCGCGCCCTGCGCGAGGGCTTGCCGCAAGGTCGTGCCGAAGCCGCGTGGCCGCGCTGGCTGGCCGAGCGCATCCGGGCCGATTGGCCGGCGGATGCCGATGCCGTGTTCGCGGCGAGTGCCATGCAGCCGCCGTTGTGGCTGCGGGTGAATGCGCGACGCGTGTCGCGCGAGGATTATGTCGAGCGCCTCGCCGGGGCGGGTTTCGCCTTCGAGGCCCCCGAAGGGCTGGCGGATGCGATCAAGCTGGACGCGGCCGTGCCGGTGGATGCGCTGCCCGGCTTCCACGAGGGCGATGTTTCGGTGCAGGACGGCAGTGCCCAGCGCCTCGCCGATGCGCTGCCGTTGGCGGCCGGCGCGCGCGTCCTCGATGCCTGCGCCGCGCCCGGCGGCAAGGCCGCGCACCTGGCGGAGCGACATGACGCCCGCATCCTCGCCCTCGACGTGGATGCGCGCCGCGTGCGCCGGATGGAGGAGGCGTTCGCGCGACTGGGCCATCGCATCGAGTCCCGGGTGGCGAATGCCGCCACGCCCGAAGCGTGGTGGGATGG
>JAEXBT010000090.1 GCA_023393895.1 Pseudomonadota bacterium | reverse complement strand
CAGCGCGAGGGCCTCGGCGATGCGGCTGCGCGCGGTCTCGGCGATGCGACGGCGGCCCTCGGCATCGCCCGGCAGGATCGGCGCGAGGAAAACCACGTCGGCCACGGTCGCGCGCTCGCCGAGCAGGCGCAGGAAGTTCTGCAGGAAGTTCTCGCGTGGGCCGAACGCGATCCGCGCCTGGTCGATGCCGCCTTCGCCATAGCGCAGCGCGACCGGCTGCACCGGCGCGCCGGCCTCGACCGCGGCGGTGAAGATGCGCGCATGGAACGGGCCGAGTTCTAGACCGCCACGGGTGCCGCCTTCGGGGAAGGCGCCGACCGAGTGGCCGCTGCGCAGGCGCTCGGCCATCACCGCCATCACGCCCCCCAGCGATTCCTGGTTGCCGCGCTGGTGGAAGATGGTGTCCGCACGCCCGGCCATCCAGCCGACCAGCGGCCAGCCCTGGATTTCCTTCTTCGCCACGAAGCCCATCATCCGCTGGCTGTGCAGGACCACGATGTCGACCCAGCTGACGTGGTTGGCCACGAACATCGTCGCGCCCGGCAGCGGCTCGCCGACGCCGCGCACGGTGATCCCGAACACCTTCATCAGCGTCCATGACCACCAGCGGATCAGCCGGTGATCCAGCCGCATGCCGCCGGCCCGAAGCCCCGCGGTCAGCGGAGTCATCAGCAGCAACACGACCGGCAGGTCGATGACGATGTGCCAGAACAGCAGCGGCACGCGATAGGCATAGCGGAATACCCGCAGCAGCGGGGCATCGGGGGAAGGGCGGGTCATCGCGAAACGATAGCGGGCGGGCGCGTGTTGCGCCACGGCATTCTCAATCGCGCTTGCGGATCACCGCCAGGGTGAGGCGCGAGATGCAGACCAGCGCGCCTGTCGCGTCCTCGATGCGGATCTCCCAGACGTGGGTGCTGCGGCCCACGTGCAGCGGTCGGGCGATGCCGGTGACGATGCCGTCGCGGACACCCTTCAGGTGGTTGGCATTGATCTCGATGCCGACCACGCCCTCGCCTTCTGCCACGCACAAGCCACCGGCGGTACTGCCGAGCGTCTCGGCGAGCGCCACCGAGGCGCCGCCATGCAGCAGGCCATAGGGCTGGCGGGTGCGTGCGTCGACCGGCATGGTGCCGCGGAGGAAATCCGCCCCGATGTCGGTGAAGACGATCCCGAGCGGCTGCATCAGCGTCCCCTCGGACCACTGGTTCAACTGATCGAGGGTGACATCACTGCGGAACATGGCGGCTGGCCGGTGGGGAGGGCCGGCCAGCTTACGCCATGTCAGTGAACCCGGAAGTTCGTTGTTGCATCGCGCTCCACGTAGCGGCGCAGGCCATCGGCATAGCCGCTGCTGCGGCCATAACCGGTTCCCGGGCCACGCGCGCGGCGGCTGGAACGGCGCGCGTTGCTGCAGGCAGGCGTGGTTTCGCGGGTGGTCAGTCGGGGGGCGTTGGCGTTCACGGTGGACTCCTTGGCGGGTAATGTCTTGGTGTGCTGGTAATGTAATACACCAGAACAACAAAACACCTGTGCCGGAAGTCACTGAACCGGAGTCATGTCGATGGAAGTCAGAGGATCGGGGCCAGCCCCGCGCCAAACGCGGTCAGGATGCGCGTACCCAGCCACTTCGGGCCCAGATTGACCTCGGGGAAATCGCCAACCGGCCGGTAACAGTCGTGGAAGGCAGGGTCATTGATGCGCAGCGGGAACGGGCATTGCGGGCCGGGCACGAACTCGTAGCTGGTTGCGTAGCGCATCGGCACCAGATCGAACACCGGCAGGTGCTCGGAGATCTTCAGCAGCGAATAGTTGAGCCCGGGCAGGATCGGCGTGCGCTTGCGCGGCGCCACCACCCATGAATTGGCGGGCGCCATGTCGCCGCGGATGCTGGCCGCGAGCTCCGCGGCGAAGCCGAGATCGCGGATGATCACCGCGCTCTCGGTATTGAGGTTGTCGCCGCGCGGATCGAAGTTGTGGGTGCCGATCACGCCGACCCCGTCATCGACCACCATCGATTTCGCATGCAGTCCGACGCGCACGCCGGCGCGCTTGAGCTGGACGCTGCCGGCGCCGCGTGAGGCGAAGAACAGGCGCCTGCGCACCAGGTACTCGCGGCGGTCGCGCTGCGCCAGGTTCTGCCTGCGCGCCTCCTGGTAGCCTGCGCGTAGGCGCTCGGCTTCGGCACGGTCGGGCAGCGCCGGCAGATCCGCGCGGGTGGCCCCCAGGTCGATCGGCGCGGCCTCCGGATACGGCTTGTACTCGTAGATCTCGAAGCCCAGGCGGCGCAGGTGGCGGCGCCGATACTTGTAGGACAGCGCGTACACCATGAAGGCATCGGTCGCGGCCAGGCTGTTGGTGGAAATCACCACACGCGGCGGCCGCTGGCGGTCCTGCAGCTGCTCGAACAGCTGCCGCGCCGGCTTCGACAGCACCAGATAGGGCGTCTGCAGCAATAGTTCTTCCTGCGTTGATGCCACCAGCTGCATCAGTTCGACGCTGGCCTGCGCCACCTGCGTGCGCACCTGCTCCGCATCGCGCCGATGCTTCTGTGGCAGATCGGCAACGAACTGCACGCCCTCCACCTTCCGCGTGCGCGATACCAGCCGCGTATCCAGCAGCGTGGCATCGTTGGCGGCCTGCTGCATCGCCAGCGCGCGATCGGGGTGCGCGTAGGCATGCGCGGGCAGCGCCGGCACGCCTTCGCGCCGCAGGATGCCGGCCACGTCGCGCAGGTCGGAGACGGTCACCGCCCGCGGTGATTGCCAGAAGACCTCGAAATTGGCGCCCATTTCCGCGGCAACCGGTCCACTCAACAACAGGTCGCGGTCGCGGAAGTTGTACTCGGCATCCCAGTCGTAATAGTCGTCCTGGTAATTGCGTCCGCCGGTAATGCCGAGCTTGCCGTCGATCAGCAGCAACTTGTTGTGCATGCGCTGGTTCAGGCTGCGGAAGCGGAACAGCGTGGCCATCGCGTAATCGGTATAGGACAGGCTGCCCTTGCGGAACACCGGGTTGTAGATACGGGCCTCGAAATTGGCATGGGCGCCGGCCAGTGCCGCCAGCGTGCGTGCGCTCTTCATCGCGGTCAGCTGGTCCATCAGCAGCCGTACCTTGACCCCGCGCCGGGCGGCCCCGATCAGCTCACGCAGCACAAGTCGCGCGGAATCGTCCTCGTCGAAGATGTAAGTCTGCAGGTCGATGCTTTCGCGCGCGGCACGGATCAGGTGGATTCGGACCAGCAGCGCGTCGGTGCCATGATCGAGGATCAGCGTCTCGTGGCTGCCCGCAGCCAGCGCAGCGTCCGCCTGGTCCAGAAGTGCGGATGGATGCGCACAGCGGTCTGCCTGCGCGCAGTCCAGCGATGTCGGGCGCGCGGCGTCCACCACGCGGGCGACCTCGGCGCGCCTGGCCTCCGGCAGGCCGGCGCAGCCGGTCAGAACCAGCACGACCAGCAGGGCGATGAGGCGCGAGCCGATCATGACGCCGGGCCCGCCACGATCCGCAGGTCGAACTCCACGACATCATCGATCAATCCACGGAAATGATGCATCCCGTAATCGGCACGGCTGACCCGGCCAACCGCGTGGAAGGTGCAGCCCCGCAGATCCGGCGGCGGGCAATCGGAGCGCACGCGCAGGCGTTCGCGACGGCTCACGCCACGCAGGGTGAGCAGGCCCTGAAGGTCGCCGCCCCGGGCCAGCACGCCCGGATCGAACGGGTCCGAATGGAAGCGCACCTCGGGATGGCGCTCACCATCGAAGAACATCCCGCCGCGCATCAGCCGGGTATAGCGCGGATGTCCGGGGATGTCGGCATCGGCCACCGGCAGCCGCACCAGCACCCGCCGGAAGCCATCGGGCTGCGCGTGAAGCCTGCCCTCCACCTGGTTGAAGCGACCCTCGATCACCCGTCGGCCGATTCCCACGCGCAGGCTGAAATGCGCCTGCGAACGCGCGCCATCGATCACCCCGCCCGCCATCGCCGGCGTCACCGACAACGCCACCGCCAGACACGCGGACAGCATGCAGGGCATTCCGCCTCGCATCAGGGCATCCACGTGGCGACGATGTCGGCCGCGCCCGGGTCGGTGACGGCGCGTTGGCGGTTGAAACGCAGGACCGCGATCCCCGCGGTGGGCAGGGCGTGCAGATGGGCGGCGGCATCCAGATGCGCGAGCAGCTGCTCCAGTCCCGGGTTGTGCCCCACCAGCCAGGTGCGCGGATGCACAGAAGCGGTGGCGGCATCGCTTTCCATCAACCCCAGCAGGTCATCAAGCGATGCATCGTAGATCGCGGGCTCGAAGCGGGGCGCCGGCAACCGGCAACCCGCCGCCGCAAGCTGCACCAGGGTTTCGCGGGTGCGCATGGCCGGCGAACACAGCACCTGTCCCGGTGCCTGCACGTTCCCGCCGAGCCACTGCCCGGCCCTCAGTGCTTCATCCTGCCCGGTCGGCGACAACGGCCGACGCGCATCCGCCTGCCACCCCGTGGGCGGAAAGGCATGGGCATGGCGGATCAGCACGAGTTCCTCGAGCATGCGCGGACGGTTTCTCCATGGGATGCTTCAGGCTAGCGCGAATCACGCCGCGCGTGCGTCAACGCCGCTCACCGCGGCTTGTACAGCCAGCGCAGCAGGGGCGCCCAGTCTTCCTGATGTGCCCGCACCTGCGCGGACTGGTAGTCGAACAGGCTGCGACCCAGGCCGGTCAGCAGCACGTAGGACTGGCTGTCACGCAACTCGGCCACCAGCGGCACGCCCCATTGGCGCAGGATGTCCATCGCCTGCCGCGAAGCGTTGGTCCAGGGCTTGAGCTTGTTGCCGACCAGCGCGACCGGCAGCTGCCCCTTGCGTACACGCGGATGCTTGGCCAGCGCGTTCAGGAAGGGCACGGTGGCTTCGATGTCGAGCGCGGACGGCGGCACCGGCACCACCACCGCGTCGGCCACGTCCAGATAGGCCTCCAGCTCGCCGCCCATCGCCCCGGCCGGGGCGTCGATGACCACGCGCTGCGCATCCTCGGGCACCCGCTTCTGCCATGCCTTGCGCGTGCCATCCACCGGCAGGACCGCCGAAGGCAGGTCGGCACGGCGTTCGGCCCAGCGGGTTGCCGAACCCTGAGGGTCGGCATCGACCAGGACGGTGTTCAGGCCTTCGATCGCCGCCTGCGCGGCCAGCTGGGTGGCGATCGTCGTCTTGCCGACGCCACCCTTGGAACTTGCCACCAGGATCGTCTTCATCGCCGCCTCCGGGAGTCCGGGGCTAAGCCTAGCACCGCGCCCGCGGCACCGCCTTGACGCGGGCGGTCAGGGCCAGGCAGGCGGATTGGCAGCCCACGCATGCTGGACTTCCAGCAGGGTCTGCCGTTCGGCATCGGTCCACTCGGGCAACAGGGCCGCGATGTCGGCCGGCGAACTCCACTGGTCAGGATGCGTGCGCACCGCCGCGGCGTACCACTTGACCGCCTCGTCCTTGCGGTCGAGCGTCCAGAGCGCCAGCGCCAGCGTGGTCGGGATCCACTGGCCGCGCACCGGGCCGCTGTTCACAGCCTGACTCCATTGCGTCAGCGCACCCTGCGCGTTGCCCGCGCGATACAGGTCCCAGCCGTAGTTCCAGTAGCCCGGACGCGCCCAGCGACTGTTCGGACCGAGGCCCGCAAGCGCACGGTCATAGAGTGACTGTCCCAGCTCGACGCGGCCGCCGCGCAGCGCGATTCCGGCCAGCTGCAGCATCGCGTCCCAGGCACGCGGGTCGCGTTCGACCTGTTTGGCCAACCGCTCCACCATGGCATCGCCTTCGCCCTTGACCACGGCGAAGCGCTGGGTGGTGGTGCGGTCCTCGTCGAAATAGAACTCGGCGGGCTGGGGAAGCGTCTGCGCGGAAGCGGCGACGGCCGACGCTGCCAAGGCAAGGGTCAGGCACGCGGAAGCAAGGGATCGATGCAGGGACATGACGCGAAAAGAAGCTGAAACGTATGCCGACAGCCTATCCTGCCAGGCGCGTGCCGGCAAACGCCGGTCAGCGCACCCGGCAGGTCAGGGTGAGCGTGACGCTGCCCCCGTTGGGCAACGCAGGGATCGCGACCCCCGCAGCAAGCTGGGCGACGGTGGGGCCGGCCGGACAAGTGGCGCCACCCGACGCGGCGCACGTGGGTGCCGGCAGCGTGGCAGCCGTGCAGTCCAGCGTCGCGTTGTCCGGGGTGTCCCTCACCACGGCGCCATGGGCGGCGGCAGGGCCGTCGTTCCGGACGACTATCGTGTAGGTCACCATGTCGCCGCTGGTCACGCTATCCGCGGCCTGATCCGACTCGCCTGCAGCCGGCGTATTGGTCTTGGTGATCCCCAGGGCTGCCTCGTTGCTATCATTGTTGGTGATGCTGCAACTAGCCGACATGCCCGGTGCGAGGGTGAGGCTGCTGCCACTGAGGCTGCCGGCCGTGCAGCTCCACGCGCCTGCGACATAGCCCCCCGGCCCGCTTTCCGACAGCACATGCACGCCGGCATTGATGGGCTGCGCGGTCCCGGAGGTGAACACCGTGGCGCCGGCCCGCAACACGAAATCCCCAACCGTCGCGGTGCCGCCGTTGTCATTGACCACGACCTTGGTGAGGGTCAGCGTCGCTGGCTGATCGTTGTTGGTGATGCTGCAGGTCGCGTTCTGGCCGCCGAGCAGCGTCAACTGGTTTCCGCTCAGCGTGCCCGCGGTGCAGCTCCAGGCACTCGCGGTGTAACCCGCCGGTCCGGTTTCCGACAAGGTGTAGACGCCCGGGTTCACATTGGCCGCGGTGACTGCCGTGGCCCCGGTGGCGCCACTGATAGTGGAGGGTCCGTTGGCCGACAGTGTCCACTCACTCGCCGTGCGGGTGCCGCCGTTGTCGTTGACCACGCTCTTCCGCAACGTGAGCACGGCCGGCTGCTGCGTGTTGGTGATGACGCAACTCGCGCTCTGGCCTGCAGCCAGCGTGATCGTGCTGCCGCTCTGGGTACCGCCGCTGCAGGTCCATGCGCCCGGGGTATAGCCCGGCACCCCGCCGGATTCGCTCAGGACATAGCTGCCAGCCGGCACGACGGCGTTGGTCACGGCGGATGCCCCTTCGCTGCCCGAAATACATCGTCGAACCCGCGGGACATGAGGTGATCTGCTGGGCCTGCGCGGTTGACACGGCAGAAATGCCGAGCACCACCATGCCGGCACCGATCATCAGGCTACGGCTCGCGTTTGCCAACCGCCTGTTCACGACGGCCTTACGCGCAGCCACCCGCAGGGGCAGCACCCCCGCGCTCATCCTCGAACTCCCCGACATGAATCCCCCTGCTGACCGCCACACGATGGCTTGGCGTCCCGTACGCCATCGTACTCTTTCGCGGCCCGCCACTCATCGACACGACTGAGCATATTCGGCCCGTGTTCACTCTACCGGACACTGGACGGTGAACGTCACGCTCCCTCCGGTTGGCAGGGTGGGAATGGCCAGCCCACCTGCAGTGAGCAGGGACGGCCACACCGACGCGGCAGGCGCGACGGCGCCTCCCGTGGCAGTCACGCCGGTCACCGAGCAGGTGCCCAGCCCCGCCCCCGGCACGTCCCTCGCAATGGCGTTGGAAGCAGTTGCCGGGCCGTTGTTGGTGACCACCACCGTGTAAGTCGTGGGGGCCCCCTGGGTGACCTCGCTGGCACTGTTGGTCTTGGTGATCGACAGATCCACCAGAGTGCTTCTGTTGGTGAACGTACAAGTCACTGTCTCGCCCGCGGCCAGTTGGATGCTGGCCTGGCGGGTGGACACGTTGCCGCTGCTGTCGCCGGTCGGGTCGGTGCAACTGATGTCAGAGAGCGTCCAGCCGACAGGCAGCGTGCCTTCGGTAATCGTGTAGCTACCCGGCAGCAGCCGCTCGGTTGGACTGGTAGCCGAGTACGTCTTGATGCCAGCGCTGCCGCCGTTGTCGACCAGGCTGAAGTCCGGCCAAGTGGCGTTGGTCGCCGCGGTAGTCCCACCCGGCGCAGCCGTGCCAGCGCCGTCAAATGCGAAAGACTGGGGGCTGTCCGGAATCGCATCCTTGATGATGTTCAACGTAGGGTTCGCCACGCACATCTGAATGGTGTCGTAGCCGATCGCCTGCTGCGTGCTGGTCCCGGTGTCGTGGTACGAAATGAAACTCAGGGTCCGTGTGGTGTTCGCGCTGGCACTGCCCCAGCCCACCGCAACGTCACAGCTGGTGGAGGTATTCCCGCATGTCGAATTGTTGCTGGTCCGATACAGCAGATTGCTGGCACCCCCGCCGATGCTGCCGACGCTGAAGCCGCTGCCGTAGTAGAAGACGCCTCCATTGGCCTGCACCGCGTCCCGGTATCGGATGCTGCAATCGAACCACCCGCAGCTCAGCGCGGAGTCCACGTCTGCCACCTGAACCCGCATCTGGGTGATGGCCACGTTCGAAGTGATGCTGAGGCTGTTGACGATGTCGCCGCGGCTTTCGCCACCCGGTTCATATATGGCGATGGCCGGGTCATTGCCGGACAGCGGATATGTATTCGTCGTAGCGGGCGTGACACCGCTAAACGCCACGTTCAGCGAAACACCCGTGGTGCCGAAATTGTAGGATTGCGACATCGCCGTGGTCAGCGGCCCGGTGGTATTGGTCGAAGCCAGGCCTACGCCGAGGGTATAAAGGGTCTGTCCAACCGGGCAGGTCAGCGGCGCGGCCGGTGTACCGCCAATCGGACCCGTGATTGCCGTGTTGGTGATGGTGCAAACCGCGGTATCCCCGGCTACGAGCGAGATGCTGTTGCCACTGACCGCAGTGCCGCCGTTCTTGACGCAACTGTAGTCACTGGCGGTATAGCCCGAGGGACCGGCTTCGGACAGGGCGTAGGTGCCCGGCTCCACCTGGGCAGCGGTGACGGTGCTGCTACCCGTGAGCCCGGAGTACGTTGTGGAACCGGCAGCGGTCAAGGTCCAGTCCGAGACCTGGGATGTCCCGCCACTCACCACTTTTTGAAGCGTCAATGAGGCCGTCGGTGTCGGGTCATTGACGAACGTGCAGGTGATCGCGTCCCCCGCTTGCGGCGTCAACGTGAAACTGGTACCGCTCGCCGCGGGCAGGACCGTGCTGGAGGCGGCGTAAGCGTTGGTGCAACTGTAACGCTTGCTGTAAAGCGCAAAGCCCGTCCCCGCCGACGCGCTTTCATCGAACAGGTAGGTGGTGCCGGGGGTGGCCGTGTAGGTGGGCGAAGTCGCAATCAGCCCCGTACCGGAGGTGGTTGCGCTGGCGTATGTCGTCGTGCCACCCGAGTTCTTGATGTTGACCGTGAACTGGTCCGTTGTGCTCGCTCGCGAGACAATCTGCTTCGCCACTGTCAGGGTCGGTGCAGCCAGGCGGGTGTTGGTATAGGTGCAGATAATCGCCCGATCCGCGGCCTGCACCGTATAGGGCGGCGTGATCGAAGCTACCGCGCCGCTATCGTTTTCACGGGTGCAAGAAAGCGCTTGGCCATAACCCGTGGTCACGGTTTCACTGACATTGAACACCGATCCGGTGGCGACGTCGTAAGGACCCGAAGTATCGGTTTCGTTCAGGCTGTTTGCGGTGGAAACGAAGGCCGTGCTCGGGGTGGTTCCCGCCGGCGTGATCGTGGCGGTATCCCCCACTGTGGCGTTGACCCAGGTCTTCCTGAGCAGCGCCAACTGGCGGTATTGGTAAGTGAGGACAGGACTGTCAAAGAAAACCACATTGCTTGTCGTGGTCGATGTCCCATAGCGCCGCATCGTTCCGCATGCCGATGTGCTGCACCACAGGTACATGCGCAACTGATAGGTTTGCGGGAATGACAGATTGAGATTGCCGATCTCGTTCGTCAGCGCGCTCACGGTTTGGAGCGTTCCCCTGGGGCCATACAGCGTCAGCGCGCCGCCCAGGTTGACGGGATTCCCCAGCGGGTCCACCAACACAAGCTGCCCCCGCGCGCCGGTGTTCTGACTGGTGGTATAGAACGTGGTGTTGACGTTTTCTGTGTAGCTGTTCCACTGGTAAAGATCGAACTGCGTGATGCGCAACAGATCGGCAAGCGAGTTGACCGTCAGGTTGACGTAAAGGTAATCGCCTGCGGTCTGAGCCTGGGCAAATGAGGTGGAGGTTATGTCTGTGGCTGCGATCAGGGATATGGTGTTGCTGCATACCCCTTGCACGCCCGCACCTGGACCTGCGAGCCAGCCAGATGCATAGCCATCGGGATTGACGTTGGGATCCAGCAGGGAAACACCGCCCGCACAGGTCGCTGGATTCGGGGGCTGCGGATAGCGCTCACCGTCCCAGTGGATATTCGGATACGGAGCAGTGGTAGGCGTCCAGGCATGAGCTGCCACCGACGAAAAAAGGCAGGCCATGAGAAGCAGGAGCTGCGACAGGATCTTCTTTGTCAGCATGCCAGCGGACGATTGCAGACGCCGTACACTCCTGGTGACTCCATCGCATCCCGGGGTACACCGGCTCCCCTTCCTCGAGCTCATCTCAATACCTCCCACTGATGTTCATGAACCACCCCCTGTGGCGGTAATCGAAATCGGTGAGGTTGTCGCTGAAATCGGTGAAGTTGTAGCCCACGCCGATGCGGAAGTTCCGGGTGAGGTCACGATCAACGGCAACCAGCGCGCCCTTGCGGGTGCCGCCGCCATTGTCCACCTTCAGCCAGCGGTACTCGCCCAGCACGTTCCAGTCGGTGTTGCCGATGCCATACCGCGCCTGGATCGCCGCAAAGGTGGCGGCCGAGTCGGCCCAGTCGCCCGTCAGGCGACCCATCCGCACCTCGCCCTCACGACGCGCCAGCTTGGCGGCGTACTCCCAGTTGTGCGACGGGTGGTAGACACCCTCCATCGACAGCACGCGGCTGCGCTGGTCGTACCAAGCGACGTTGTCGCCCAACTGCGGCAATGCCGAGACGTCGTACAGATAGGTGTACTTGCCGAACAGCGCGTAGCGGGTGCTGTTCCACGGACGCCAGGCGAAGCCGACGTTGCCCTCGACGAACCTGGCGCCCGCGGCCGCGTTCAATTCGTCCTGGGTATCCGAATAGTTGAAGCGCGCCGCCCATCGCCATGATTCGCTGGCCTTCCAGCTCAGCCAGTTGGTGGTGACCCACTGCTCGCGCTGCTCCAGGCCGGTGTCCTTGCGGTACTCCAGCTTGCTCTGCCACTGCATCGCCTCGGAAGTGCGCCCGCCATTCACGCTGATCGCGCGACGATCCACCTGGCCGACCCCGCGGTCGAGCTCGGCGGTCTGCAGCGTGAAGCCAGCATTCCAGCCCTGCGCCGGATAGAAGTCCATGCCGAAGGTGTGGGCAAGGCCGGACTCGTTCGGCGCCTTCAGGAACTGGCTTTCGTTGAACAGGTTGACCTGGTTGGACAGCCGCCAGCGCTGGCCGACCGTCCAGCCCGGCGTGATACGCGGGTTGAACATCGGGTCATAGGCCGTGGTGTCGGTGGAGTAGGTGTAGCTGCCGTAGAAGCTGTGTTCCGGACTCAGCCGCCATTCGCCGTTGATCTGCGCGGCGTTGCCGCGATCGCCGACCGTGACTTCGCCACCCACGGTGGAGAGGTTGGCGAAGTTGTACTTCGCGCCCGCGGTGAACGCGTTGTTCTTCTCGTAGCGGCCGCCGTCGTCGTCCAGGGTGAGCTGGGCGATGCCGTACACATCCAGCGCCGAGCCGATCCGCTGCAGGTAACGTGCCGCCAGGAGGGTGCCGGCGGTGCCGAAACCGATGCGCTCTTCCTCGACGCGACGCAGCTCCGCGCTCAGCGTCGCCTGATCGTTGATGCGCCAGTCGGCAGTCGCCTGCGCCTGGGTGAGCGATTCCGGGCCGCGGTCGGCGCGGCTTGCGCGGGCGTAGATGCGCAACGCATCGGTGATGTCGCCGAGCAGTTCGACGCCGCGTTCCTCGATGTCGTAGCCGTTGTCGAAGCGGGCCACGGAGAAGCCGGCATCGACCTGTCGCCACCACGCGCCAGCGCTCCACTCGCGCCGGGTCCAGCCCAGTTCCTTGGCATTGACGCGTGCTTCCACCGCGCGGGCGGTGCCTTCGCCGTCGGGCTGCAGCGGGTTCATGCGGGTGAAACTGAGGCCGCCGTTGTCGGAGAAGAACACCGGGGCGCTGGTGGCGCGGCTGCGCGCCTGCTCCAGCTTGAGGTAGGTGCCACGGCCCGCCTGCAGGGTCAGGTCAGCGCCGGCCAGACGATAGTCCTCGCCGCCGCTGTTGTCCTCGACATAGGTCGCGCCGATGCCGACGTGGTCGCCGAACCAGTGCTTGCCACGCACGCCGGCCGCCATCTCGTTGCTGCGGAAACCGGTCGGCACGTACTCGTAGTCGACCAGCAGCACTTGGCTGTAGCCGTCCAGCGGCGTGTCGCGGCTGATCGTGCGCACGTTCTCGCGCGTCACCGTCGCCAGCGGACGGGTCAGGATGATGCGGCCCTGGAACTCGTCGATCTCGTAATCCACGCCGCGGATCAGCTCGATGCGGCTCTCGACGCGACCGGTCAGGCCGTCGCGTACTTCCAGCACCACGCGATCGGATCCCGGCAGCACGTCGGTGTGCTTGAGGTAGTAGAGCGAGCCGCCGGTGCCGATGAACTCGCTATGGCCCGGCGCGCTCTGCGCCTCGGCGCCGAACGCGCGCAGGAAGGTGCCGGCTTCGCCATTCGCGGTGGTCCGTGCCGCGCGCCAGGTGAAGGCCGCGCCGTACAGCGAACGCGCGTACTGCGCGTACTCGGTTCCGGTCAGGCCGGTGTGGTAATTGCCCCACAGGGCCTGATTCTGGTCCCAGTCCACCCGAAGGTAGACCTTGCCCATGGTGTCGACATCGCGATAGAGCGTCGAGTCGTCGCCGTACACCGGGTAGTAGCGATCCGGGTCAAGGCGACGGAACACGTCCTGCGGGTACGCCTGCCAGAACCCGTTGAACAGGCGGGAGATCTCCTGCTCCTGGGTGTCGGCCTGGGCGGTGATCAGGTACTTCCCGCGCGCCTTGCCCTTCAGGTAGAAGGCCAGGCGGCCTTCGGTCAGGCTGTCCTTGTCGAAGCGTCCATCCGGGCTTTGCGGCTGCACCGAACCGGAAGTGGTGTTGCCGGAGAACGTCAGGTCGGCCAGCGCCACGCCGAAGAAGTAGCGCCCGCTGACATCGACATCCAGCTGGTGCTGGACCGGCTCGCTGCCGGCTTCGCCCCCGCCCACCCGCACGTCGAATGCGTGGCGGCCGATCGGCAGCAGGTATTCGGCGACGAACTTGCGCTCGAGATCGACCGGAATCGACTGGCCGTTGATGGTGAGCGAGGCGCGCTCGGGAATGTTGCGGCCCTGCAGGCGCACGCGCGAGCCGTACACGCGGATGTTCTGCCTACGCAGGCTGTTCTGGCCGAAGGTGCCTTCGATCTGGCGCAGGCGCTCGGCGGCGTCGGCGGTCAATGAGCCGAAGCGGTTGCGATCAAGCGTGCCCTGCAAGCGCAGGTTGGAGGCCTCGACCTCTTCCGGACGCAGCAACTGCATGCGCTGCGGGAAGGTTTCATCGTAGGTCTTGTCATCCGACCAGGCGCGCACGATGTAGACCAGCTCGTCGCCGACGCGCAGGTTGTTGGCGCCGCTCAGCGTGCCATCCCATTCGGCCTCCATCACCGTACCCATCTCCAGCGGGATGGTGGCGATCGGCGTGACCAGGTCGGCATCGCGTGCATCGAATACCAGCACCTCGGCACGCCTGATGAAAGCGCCGTAGTTGCTGTAGCCGTAGAAGCGCACGGGCTTGGTGACCCGGCTCCCGTCGAAGGCGAGCATCGAGCTGGCCGACACCGTCATCTCCGGGCGACCCAGATCCGGATCCTCGGTCGCCCAGATCACGCCGCCATCGGGCAGCTGGACCGACCACTTGCCGACCGCAGTGGCCCGGCCGGGGACGTCACCCGCCTCGACGGTGACGCGTCGGTCAGGCGCGAGCGCCGGCGAGGTGGCCGGCGCATCGACGGTCACCGGCTGCGCCTCGCCGCGCGTGCGCACGCGCATCAGGATCTCGCCATCCTGGCTGCAACCGGCGCTGCCGCAATCCACGGTCGTCGGGGGCTGCGTGTCCTGCTGCTGGGCAAGCGCCGGCGTCACCATCAGGCTGGCGAGTGCGGCGATCACGGCATGGTGCAGTTGCTTCTTCTTCATCGTTACTCTCCCTCAACGGCTGCCGTTAAGCAGCCCTGCGGGAGCTGACAAGCTGTTGTCGATATCCACGCGCAGTCGCGCCCGGGTGGCTGGCGTCAGGCGTTCGGCGAGCGCACTCTGCACCGCCTTCGCCCGCCGCAAGCCCAGGGCCTGGTTGTATTCGGGGCTCCCGCGGCGATCGGCATGGCCGACCACGGCAATCACCGGATTCCCGCCCTTGCTGGCAAGGGCTTCGATCTCGGCCGCGATAGTGTCCACCAGGGCCCTGAACTCAGGCTTGATCCCCGCCTCATCGGTGTCGAACAGGAAGGTGCCGAACCGCGGCGCCGCACCGAGCGAAACCAGCTCGGTCGCCGGATTCGCCGCGTCGGCACGCAGGGTCACCTTGAGTGCGCCAACCAGATTGGGCGTCAGGGCAGCAGCCAACGCGTCCTGCACCGCACGGGCCCGCGCATAGGCCAGCGCCTGGCTCTCGCCATTGGCCTGGATCACCACTTCGCCACCGCCGTGGCGGCGTACCTGGCCGGCCATTTCCTCAATGACCGGCTGGTAGCGGGCCTGCACCTCGGCCTGTCCGGGGGCGAACAGGACCTCGCCGAGTTCCATCTCGACATCCCGGCGGCCGCCCTCGATCACCGCCTGCGGCAGCTTGACGCCGAAGTCGAAGCGCACCGGCACGCCCGGGGTCACGCGGCGCAGCAGCGGATTGTCGGTGGTGAAGCGGCTGCCCGGCGGCAGGGTGGCCGGATCGACCTTCAGGATGAAGTTGCGACCCCGCTCCCACGGACCGCCCGGTACGCCGGCCACGTGATAGCGGCCGAACTGGTCGGTTTCGATGAGCAGGCCTTCCACCGAGGCGATGCGCACGCCGGGGATGCCGCGCTCATCGACGCCGGTGCTGCGGACGATGTAATCCACCTGATAGCCGTCCGCGATCTGCGCGACCTTGCGTTCGACGCTCAGTTCGGCGGCCGTCAGGCCCTTCGCCGCATCGCCCGTCTTCTCGACCGTGGTGTTGCCCGCGGCATCCATGCGGACGGTGACGCCCTGGTCGTTGCTGAGGACGAAGTCATCGGTGAAGGCCAGACTCGACAGCGTCTGGCGGACCACCACCGCATGCGCATCGACCGGATCCGCATCCGACTGCCGAGCAGCAATGTTGCCCAGCGCGATGCCGTGGAGCAGCGGCGAGCTCGCGTCAGCCTCCGGCTGCGGGCCGTTGCCGCGATCGACCGTGGTCGAGTTGGCGACGTAGGCCGACGGCGCGAAGCCACCCTGCACCTTGAGGCCGGTCACCGCCGCGCTGTCCTGCCAGCCGTCTTCGTCGCGGTCATCCCAGACCGTGCCGACGACAAGCGTCTCGTCGATCATCGGGTCGCCGATCACCTGCACTTCGGCAGTGGCGACGTTGGAGGCATCGCGGCCGTCGTCGATCATCTTGGCCTGGTTGACGTAGCCGCCCGGCCGCACGCCCGCGCCCACCCGCATCAGGTAGGTGAGGGTGGCGCGTGCACCGACCGCGATGTCGATGCGATCGACCGACAGCGGATTGCGACCGACCAGGCGACCGGTGTTGTCGGCGTCGGCCACGGTCAACGACCCGTCGACGAAGGTGAAGCCGGCGGGCGGCGTATCGACCAGCGTCGCATCGGACACCGCGATCGCACCCGTGTTCTCCACCACCACCGTGTAGCGGACCAGATCACCAACCTTCACGTCGCGCGGCATCGCCGTCTTGATGACACGCATCGAAGTCACATCGCCGGTCACCGTCACCACCACGCGGGAGACCACGCAGTTGGTCGGGTTGCCGATTTCGCAGATTTCGTAGGCGAGCTGGTAGGTGCCCGGCGGCGTGCCCGGCGCCACGTTCACCGCACCCGTCGCCGGGTCGAGTGTCACGCCCGGATCGGAGGGTTCGCTCACCACCCGTACGCCGACCTGTCCCATCTGGACCGGCTGGCCGTTGATGGTGTCGTTGGCGAGGACGTTCGGCACCACGACGCCACCCTGCACGTTGTCGACAACGCCGGCATCCGGGTTCGCCACGAGCACCGAAGGCGCGACCGTGATGGTAATGCTTGCCTGATGGCAGTTGGTCGGATTCAGCGTCTCGCAGATCTGGTAGGTGATCGTGTAGCTGCCCGCAGGCGTGCCCGCGGCCACGTTCACCGCGCCCGTCGCAGGATCCAACGTCACGTTCGGGTTCGACGTCGACACCTGGCTCAGCGTCACGTTCGACACCGTGGCAGGCGCGCCATTGAGCGTGTCGTTGGCGAGCACGTTCGCCACGGCTACCCCACCGGTACTCGCAACGGTCGCAGCGTCATCGACCGCGACAATCGCAGGCGGCTGCACTTCGACCGAGATGGTCGCCGTCGCGCAGTTCGCCGGATTCAGCTTCTCGCAGATCTGGTAGGTGATCGTGTAGCTGCCCGCAGGCGTGCCCACAGGCACCACCACGTTGCCCGTCGCAGGATCGATCGTCGGCACCGGGC
>JAEXBT010000196.1 GCA_023393895.1 Pseudomonadota bacterium | reverse complement strand
AGGTGAAGCTGCTCGGCTTCCTGCGCCGCACCCATGGCCGTGGCGAAGCCGGTGCCGAGGAGGCCGCCGCGCCGAAGAAGATCACGCTCGCGCGCCGCAAGGTGCAGGAAATCACCGTGGGTGGCGGCAAGAACAAGCAGACCGTCGACGTGGTCGTGCGCAAGAAGGTCACGCTGGTCAACCGCGCGGCGTCCGACGGCGCGGCCAAGGGTCCGGTGGATGACGAGCGCGCCGAGGCACTGCGCAAGCTCGAGGAATCGCGCCAGCGCAACCTTGCGGAGCAGCAGGCGCTGGCCGAGGCCGATCGCCTCCGCCGCGAGGAAGCCGAGGCCGAGCGTCTCCGTGCCGAGGAAGAGGCCAAGCGACTCGCCGCCGAAGCCGCGGAGGCTGACGCTGCAACCGGCGGTAACGAGGCGCCGGCCGCGCGCAAGCCGGGGACCCACGGCACGCCGCATGCACCGCGTGGCCGCGAGCCCGCGCGCGACGACCGCGCCAGCCATGCCAAGTCGCCCAAGCAGCGCGGATCGCACGTGATGGTGGCCGGCGTCGAGGACGACGAATCCACCTCCAAGTTCGCCGGCCAGCTGCACCTGTCGGCCGCCGACCGGGCCCGTCGCGGCGCTTCGCGCGGCAAGCCGAAGGCGCGCCGCCCGGAGCAGTCGCGCAGCGGCAGTGGTGAGCACGGCTTCCAGCGCCCGACCGAAAAGATCGTTCGCGAGGTCGAGATCGGCGAGGCGATCACCGTCGGCGACCTCGCCCAGAAGCTCGCGCTCAAGGGCGGCGAGGTGGTGAAGGCGCTGTTCAAGATGGGCGTGATGGCCACCATCACCCAGAGCATCGACCACGACACCGCGGTGCTGGTCACCGAGGAACTTGGCCACAAGGCCGTGCGTGCCGATGGCGATGATGCCGAGACCGAACTGCTGGCCCATGCCGAGGAAGTGCAGGGCGAGAAGGCCGCGCGTCCGCCGGTGGTCACCATCATGGGCCACGTCGACCATGGCAAGACCTCGCTGCTGGACTACATTCGCCGCACCAAGATCGCGACGGGCGAGGCCGGCGGCATCACCCAGCACATCGGCGCCTACCACGTGGAAACGCCCAAGGGCGTGATCAGCTTCCTCGATACCCCGGGCCATGCCGCGTTCACCCACATGCGCGCGCGCGGCGCCAAGCTCACCGACATCGTGGTGCTGGTGGTCGCGGCCGACGATGGCGTGATGCCGCAGACCAAGGAGGCGATCCAGCATGCGCGCTCGGCGGGCGTGCCGCTGATCGTGGCCATCAACAAGATCGACAAGTCCGATGCCGACCCGATGCGGGTCAAGAACGAGCTGCTCGAGAGCGAGGTCGTGGCAGAGGACTTCGGTGGCGACACCCAGATGGTCGAGCTTTCCGCAAAGACCGGCCAGGGCGTGGACGACCTTCTCGATGCGATCAGCCTGCAGGCCGAGCTGCTCGAGTTCACCGCGGTCCACGAAGGCCGCGCCAGCGGCGTGGTGATCGAATCCGCGCTCGACAAGGGCCGCGGTCCGGTGGCCACCGTGCTGGTCCAGCAAGGCCAGCTGGAGAAGGGCGACTATCTGGTCTGCGGCGTGCAGTACGGCCGCGTGCGCGCGCTGTTCGACGAGACCGGATCACAGGTGCAGACCGCGGGCCCGTCGATCCCGGTGCAGGTGCTCGGGCTGTCCGGCGTGCCGGATGCCGGGGACGATTTCGTCGTCGTGGCCGACGAGCGCCTGGCCAAGGACGTGGCGCAGCAGCGCGACGCCAAGCGCCGCGAGCAGCGCCTGGTCGCGCAGGCCGGCAACCGCATGGAGGACATCCTCTCGCAGATGGGCGAGGGTGCGGCGCAGGCCGTGCTCAACTTGGTGGTCAAGGCCGACGTGCACGGCACCATGCAGGCGCTGCGCGAATCCCTGACCGGCCTGTCCAACGAGATGATCCGCATCAACGTGATCGGCTCGGGCGTGGGCGGCATCACCGAATCCGATGCCCAACTGGCAGCGACCTCCAAGGCCACGATCATCGGCTTCAACGTGCGCGCCGATGCCTCGGCTCGCAAGGTGATCGAGGGCAACGGCACCGACCTGCGCTACTTCTCGATCATCTACGACGTCATCGACCAGGTGAAGCAGATCGCCTCGGGCGTGCTCGGCAAGGAGATCCGCGAGGAGATCATCGGCACCGCCGAAGTGCAGCAGGTGTTCCGCCACTCCAAGTTCGGCTCGATCGCCGGCTCCGTGGTGGTCGAGGGCGTCATCCGCCGTGGCAAGCCGGTGCGCGTGCTGCGCGACGACACGGTCATCTTCTCCGGCGAACTGGATTCGCTGCGCCGCTTCCAGGAGAACGTGGACGAGGTCAGGCAGGGCACCGAATGTGGCATCGGCGTCAAGGGCTACGACCAGGTCAAGCCCGGTGACAAGATCGAGTGCTTCGAGCGCATCGAAGTGCAGCGGACCCTCTGACCGGTGGCGGGACAGCGCAAGTCCTTCCATCGCACCGACCGGGTCTCGGCGCAGATGCGCCGGGATCTCGGCACCCTGGTGCACGAGGCGGTCCGTGAACTCGGCCTGCCTTTGGCCAGCGTGTCGGATGTCGAGGTCACCCGCGACATGGCGCATGCCAAGGTCTTCGTCACCGCGCTGGAAAGCGCGCGATCGGCGGAGGCGGTCGCTGGCCTTCAGCAGCACGCCAAGGAGATCCGCTACGCGTTGGCGCGGGCGATGAAGCTGCGCCACGTGCCCGAGCTGTACTTCCATTACGACGATTCGGTCGACCGGGGCGAGCGCATCGATGCGTTGCTGCGCGACCTGCCGGATGCCGTGGACCGCGATGCGGAAGGTCACGCTGCCGACCCGGACGATCGAGGTACGCAGGAGTGAGATGCATCGACGCCGGGCCAGCCCCGGGGTCTTCGCATCCGGCCTCCGCCTGCAACCGTCCTACAATCACCGCATGTCCAAGCCGCGCACGCGCCATCGCTTTCGCAAGCTCCACGGCATCCTGCTGCTCGACAAGGCGCGCGGCCCCAGCTCCAACCAGGCCCTGCAGCGCGTCCGCCACCTGTTCCGTGCCGACAAGGCCGGGCACACCGGCGCGCTGGATCCGCTGGCGACCGGCCTGTTGCCGATCTGCTTCGGCGAGGCGACCAAGATCGCCGGTGGACTGCTCGGCGCACGCAAGGCCTACGAGACCGTGGCGCGGCTTGGGGTCACCACGGACACCGATGATGCCGAAGGCCAGCCGCTGCGTGAGCGGCCGGTGCCTGCGCTCGACATCGAGACGCTGGACGCGGCGCTCGCCCGATTGACCGGACGCATCGCGCAGATCCCGCCGATCTACTCGGCGCTCAAGCGCGGCGGCGAGCCACTGTACGCCAAGGCGCGCCGTGGCGAGACGATCGAGCTGGAACCGCGCAGCGTCGACATCCACGAATTCCGGCTGGAATCCGCCGCAGACCTGCTGGATCCGGTGCCCAAGCTGCGCTTGCACGTGGAATGCGGCAGCGGGACCTATGTGCGTTCGCTGGTCCGTGACCTGGGCGAGCTGCTCGGGTGCGGAGCGCACGTGGCCGAGCTGCGCCGGCTCTGGGTCGATCCGTTCCGGGATCCGCGGATTTGGACGCTGGAGGCGCTCGAGGCGATGGCTGAGCGTGGCGAACACCAGCTCGATGCCTGCCTGCTGCCGATCGAGGCGGGGATGGTGTCGTGGCCGGAACTGCGGCTGGGCGAAACGCAGGCGGCACGGCTGGGCCAGGGCCAGGCGGTGCGCGGGTCGTTCCGGACCTTGGGCGAAGTCGCGGTCTGCGATGCCGATGGGCGCGCGCTGGGACTGGGCGAAGTGGACGGCGAGGGCACCTTGCGCCCGAAACGGCTGTTCAGCTGGGCGACCAGCCAGTCGCCGCAGGCTGCATCGGCCTGAGCGGATGCCTCCCGCGAACTTGCCCGGGCAGGCCATCACGGCTACAATTTCCGCGCCGTTTTCGCGGCGATCCATCCTTCCAGTTCACGGCGGACCCCGCGGTGCGCCCTTCGGCCTTTCCCGGCCGGGGTGTTCCTGCCAGTCACGCATCAAGAGAAAGACATCATGTCCATCGACACCAGCCAGATCATCGAAGACAACAAGCGCGGCGCCAACGACACCGGTTCGCCGGAAGTCCAGGTCGCTCTGCTGACCGCCCGCATCACCCAGCTCACCGAGCACTTCAAGGTGCACAAGCAGGACCACCACAGCCGTCGCGGCCTGCTCAAGCTGGTCAACCGCCGCCGCAGCCTGCTCGACTACCTGCACCGCAAGGATGCCGAGCGCTACAAGGCCCTGATCCAGAAACTGGGTCTGCGTCGCTGAGACCGATTCCCGCCGCGGCGCCCGCAAAGCGCCGCGGTTTCGTTTGTGCGGCACGGCTCCACCGTTTCACCCATCGCAACATCGACGCCGCGCGGGCAGGGGCCCGCCGGTTCATCCGCAGGATCATCTAGGAACCATCGTGGCCAAAATCACCAAGAGCTTCTCCTACGGCGGCAAGACCGTCACCCTCGAAACCGGCGAAGTCGCCCGCCAGGCAGGCGGCGCGGTCCTTGTCTCCTGCGAAGGCACCGTGGTGCTCGCCACCGCCGTCACGGCCAAGTCCGCGCGTGAGGGCCAGGACTTCTTCCCGCTGACCGTCGACTACCAGGAGAAGTTCTACGCCGGCGGCCGCATTCCCGGTGGCTTCTTCAAGCGCGAAGGCCGCCCGACCGAGAAGGAGACGCTGATCTCGCGCCTGATCGATCGCCCGATCCGCCCGCTGTTCCCGGAGGACTACCGGAACGAGGTCCAGATCATCGCGCAGCTGGTCTCGCTCAATCCGGAAGTGGAAGGCGACGTGCTGGCGATGATCGGTGCCTCCGCCGCTCTGGCGCTGTGCGGTTCGCCGTTCCAGGGCCCGATCGGCGCCGCCAAGGTCGGCTACAAGAACGGCCAGTACCTGCTGAACGCCGGCGTCGAGGCAATGAAGGACTCCGAGCTCGAGCTCGTCGTGGCCGGCACCCGTGACGCGGTGCTGATGGTCGAATCCGAGGCCAAGGAGTTGTCGGAAGAAGTGATGCTCGGTGCGGTCATGGCCGGTCATCGCGAACTGCAGGCAGCGATCGGCGCGATCAACGAGATGGTCGCGGAGGCCGGCGTGCAGCCGTCCGACTGGCAGGCCCCGGCGAAGGACGAATCGCTGATCGGCGAAGTGGTCGGCGCGATCGGCGACCGCCTCAAGGCCGCCTACGCGATCATCGAGAAGGCTGACCGTCGCGATGCCATTGGCACGCTGCGCAAGGAAATCATGGAAATCCTCAACCCGAAGGCGGAATCCGCCGGCTGGGCCGCCGGCGACCTGCACAAGGAATTCGGCGAGCAGGAATATCGCACGCTGCGTGACACCGTGCTGACCACCAAGAAGCGCATCGACGGCCGCGGCCTGACCGATGTCCGCCCGATCAGCTGCAAGGTCGGCGTGCTGCCGCGCGTGCATGGTTCGGCGCTGTTCACCCGCGGCGAGACACAGGCGCTGGTCATCACCACGCTCGGCACCGCGCGCGACGGCCAGATCATCGACGACGTGGCCGGGGAGTGGAAGGAGAACTTCCTGTTCCACTACAACTTCCCGCCGTATTCGGTGGGCGAGACCGGCCGCTTCGGCGCGCCGAAGCGCCGCGAGATTGGCCATGGCCGCCTTGCCAAGCGCGGCGTACTGGCGATGATGCCGAGCCTCGAGGAATTCCCGTACACCGTGCGCGTGGTCTCGGAGATCACCGAATCGAACGGCTCTTCCTCGATGGCCTCGGTCTGCGGCTCGTCGCTGGCGCTGATGGATGCGGGCGTGCCGGTGAAGCGCCCGGTGGCGGGCATCGCCATGGGCCTGGTGAAGGAAGGCGACGACTTCGTCGTGCTGTCCGACATCCTCGGTGACGAGGACCACCTCGGCGTCATGGATTTCAAGGTGGCCGGTTCCGAGCAGGGCATCACCGCGCTGCAGATGGACATCAAGATCCAGGGCATCACCGAGGAGATCATGAAGGTGGCGCTGGCCCAGGCGAAGGACGGCCGCCTGCACATCCTGGGCGAGATGGCGAAGGCACTGACCACCGCCCGCGAGGAACTGAGCGAATACGCCCCGCGCCTGCTCACCATCAAGTTCCACCCGGACAAGATACGCGAAGTGATCGGCAAGGGCGGTGCCACCATCCAGGGCATCACCAAGGAAACCGGCACCCAGATCGACATCCAGGACGATGGCACCATCACCATCGCCTCGGTGAACAACGCCGCCGCGCTGGCTGCCAAGGCACGCATCGAGCAGATCACCTCGGACGTTGAGCCGGGCCGCATCTACGAAGGCAAGGTCGCCAAGATCATGGACTTCGGTGCGTTCGTCACCATCCTGCCGGGCAAGGACGGCCTGGTGCACGTCTCGCAGATCTCCAACGAGCGCGTCGAGAAGGTGGGCGACAAGCTCAAGGAAGGCGACGTGGTCAAGGTCAAGGTGCTCGAAGTCGACAAGCAGGGCCGCATCCGCCTGTCGATGAAGGCGGTCGAGGAAGGCGAGGGTGTGACGCCGGCCGAATAAGGAG
>JAEXBT010000100.1 GCA_023393895.1 Pseudomonadota bacterium | reverse complement strand
GGGATGCACTGAAGGCAGCATTCGGCAGCTTCGGCCTGTTCAGCAGCCGCAGGCTGATCGAGCTGCGCCTGCCCACGGGCAAGCCCGGCAAGGACGGCGCAGCGGTGATCACCGAGTTCTGTGCCGTGCCACCCGACGGGATCACCTTGATGGTCACCGCGGGTGAATGGAGCAAGGCCCATGCGGGCAAATGGAGCGAGGCGATCGCCCGCGTCGGTCACGTCGCTGTCGCCTGGGCGGTCAAGCCACACGAGCTGGTCGACTGGGTCGAGCGCAGGCTGCGCAGCCGTGGCGTGCGCGCTGATCGTGATGCCGTTGCCCAGCTGGCGGCACGGGTCGAAGGCAACCTGCTGGCCGCCGCGCAGGAGGTGGACAAGCTCGCGCTGCTGGCCGAAGGACGCGTGCTGGACGCGGCGACGATGCAGTCGCTGGTCGCCGATGCCGCCCGCTTCGACGTGTTCCGGCTCACCGATGCAGCGCTCAACGGCCAGCCTGCCCAGGTGTCGCGCGTGATCGCCGGATTGCGCGGAGAGGGCGAGGCGGTACCGGCACTGCTCGGCATGGTGGTGCGCGAACTGCAGATTGCCGAAAAGCTGGCCCAGCTGCAGGCGCGCGGCGGAAACCTCAGTGCCGAGTTCAAGGCCCAGCGCATCTGGGATTCCAAGCAGGCGTTGTACTTGCGCGCACTCAAGCGCCATGCCGCTCCACGCTGGCAGCGTTTCCTGGCGCAGGCTGGGCACGTCGACCGGATGGCGAAGGGGCGTGCCGATGGCGATCCGTGGCTGGCGCTGGAACGCCTGCTGGTGGCGGTGGCCGAGTCGCGCGCGTTGCCGCTGCTTGCCTGAGCGATGTCGACGTTGCGGATCCAGTACGGCGGCACCTTCGACCCCGTCCACCTTGGCCACCTCGCCGTCGCCCGCTTTGCGCGCGACCGCCTGCAGGCCGATGTCTGGCTGATGCCGGCCGCCGACCCGCCGCACAAGGGGCCGACCGAAGCCACCGCCGGACAGCGCAGCGACATGCTGGCGCTCGCGCTTGAAGGCCAGCGCGGCCTGCATCTGGATGACCGCGAGCTGCGTCGCGCGGGGCCTTCCTACACCATCGACACGCTCATCGGCCTGCGCGCAGAGCTGGGCGACACCACACCGCTTGCCATCCTGATCGGCGCCGACAGTTTTCTTGGTCTGCCGGGATGGCGGCGATGGAGCGAACTGTCCGACTTCGCGCACATCGTCATCGCCGAGCGGCCCGGCAGCCTGATCGATGCGGAAGCCTTGCCGCCGGTGCTTCGCGCGTTCGCCGCACCGCGCTGGCGGCAGCAGGTGAGCGCCCTGCACGCGGCGGCGCACGGCCTGCTGCTGCGCCTGAAACTGCCGCTGCGTCCCGAATCCTCCAGCGCCCTGCGCGCGCATATCGCCGAGGGGGTGCTATGGCGCGAGTGGACCCCGCCGCAGGTCGCTGACTACATCGACCGGCATGCCCTGTATCGGTCGCGCTGACGGCGGGTTCACCCGCCCGCGCTAGAATCGCCCCGTTCCCTGCCCGAGAGACGCCGTTTGACCAACCAGGCCCAAGTCATCAAGACCACCGCGCCCACGCCGCCGCCGCCGGTGGATGTCCTGCTGAAGACCGTGCACGACGCGGTGGAGAACCTGAAGGCGCAGGACGTGGTCGAGCTGGACGTGCGCGGCAAGAGCAGCGTCTGCGACTACATGGTGGTCGCATCCGGCACGTCGACGCGGCACGTCAAGTCGATTGCCGAGGAAGTGGTGATCTTCGCCAAGAAGCTCGACTATCAGCCACTGGGCGTGGAAGGCGAGCAGGAGGCCGAGTGGGTGCTGGTCGACCTCGGCGACGTCATCGTCCACGTCATGCTGCCGCGTGTGCGCGAGTTCTACGCGCTGGAGCGCCTGTGGACGGTCGGCGACGAGCCGCCGGGCGAGACCGGCGCCGAAGACACGATCTGAGCCGGGATATCCGGCGATGAAGGCGCGGCTGGTCGCGGTCGGCGAGAAGCCGCCGTACTGGGTGGCCGAGGGCTTCGCCGAATACCAGAAGCGCCTGTCGCATGGTCTGCCGCTCGAGCTTGTCGAGGTGGCGCCGGGCGTGCGTGGCAAGGGCCGGGATGCGCAGCGTGCGATGGCCGAAGAGGGTGAACGGGTGATCGCCGCGCTGCCGAAAGGGGCATGGGTGGTGGCGCTGGATGGCCGTGGCAAGCCGTGGAGCTCCGAAGACCTCGCTGCGCGGCTGGCGCACTGGCGCGGGCAGGGCCGGGATCTCGCCTTCCTTGTCGGCGGCCCGGAAGGGCATGCGCCCGCCGTGCTGGACCGCGCGGACGAAGGCTGGTCGCTGGGGCCGCTGACCCTGCCGCACATGCTGGTGAGGCTGGTGCTGGCCGAGCAGCTGTACCGGGCCACTTCGATGCTGGCCAATCATCCCTACCACCGCGCGTGACAAAGCGGCGGCGGTCCGGCCCGCCGCCGTGCCTGACTCAGTCGATCCGGAAATCCACCGGCACCGTGCCGATCGCGCGCACCGGGCGGCCACCGCGCTGGGCCGGCATGAAGGCCCAGCGCCGAAGCACCTGTTCGCGTGCGGCGCGATCGAGCAGGCGGTGGCCACTGCTCCTTTCCACATGCACCTCCAGCGGCCGGCCCTGCTCATCGACCAGCACGCGCAGCAGCACCGTGCCTTCAAGGCCATCGCGCAGGGCGTCACGCGGATAGCTGGGGGCCGGATTGACCAGGTACTGCAGTGCGATGCCGGACACCGGCGCGTCATCGCCTCCGCTCGCGGCACCGTCCCCGCCTGGCGGCGACAGCGGTTCCCCGGCGTCGGCGAATACAGGAACGTCTGGCACGCCCGGGAGCGCGACGTCCTCAGCGGGATCCACCTGCACCGGCGCCGGTTCCAGCGGACGTGCCGCCGGGCGCACGGGCGTGCGCTGCACCACGGCCACTTCGACCGGTGGGGGCGGCGGTGGTGGTGGTGCGGGATCGAAGATGGGCACCACCCGGGTGCGGTCTTCGGCGTCCGCGACTGCCAGTGGCAGTTGTGCTGGCATCATCAGCAACGCGAGCGCGATCAGGTGCAGCGCGATCGCGCTGCTGATGCCGCCGATCCGCACGGGATCAATCGCGTGCATCGCGCGCGGCTGCGGGTTGCGAAGCGTTTTTTCCATGGGCTACCTCCAGACCGTGAGTGGGCCTGCTGGATAACGCATGGCGCGGTGCGATGGGGTTGCCGACACGCCACAAAGAAAAAGGGCCCCCATGGGGCCCTTCGGTGTCGCCTGTCCGTTCCGGGGATCAGTCCGTCGAGGTCTCCGGTTCCGGGTCGCGCTGCATCCCGCCCTCATCGGGGTTGCGGGGCTTGCGCGGCACCGGTGTCTGCGCCTCGTCCTTGTCGCCGGGGACTTCTTCCGGGTAGCCGGGGGTCTTCTGCCTGTCGCGGGTCATCGCATGCCTTGCCGCTCAGCGGCCGAGTTCAAACACGATGTTGAGGGTGACAGACAGGTTGCTTTCGCCGGGTGAAACCTGGGTGGATTCCATCTGGGCGGCGGGCGCCATCGCGCGCATGCCGCCGTACATCACCGGCGGGCGGAAGCCGCCGCTGCCTTCGTCGATGCTCACGATCCGGCGCACGCGCAGCCCGAGCGTCTTCGCGTACATCTCGGCGCGCGCCTGCGCCTTCTCCAGCGCGGCGCGGCGTGCCTCGTCATAGGCCTCGTCCGGCTTGTCCACCTCGAAGCTGGGGCCGTTAAGTTCGTTGGCGCCCTGCGCGACCAGGGTGTCCATGATCTTGCCGAGCTTGGCGAGGTCGCGCACCTTCACGCTGACCGTGTTGCGCGCCTCGTAACCGGTGATGCGCGGCGTCTCGTTCTGCTGGTAGTGGTATTGCGGGTTGAGGTTGATGCCGCTGGTCTGGATGTCGCGCTCGGGGATGCCGGCGGCCTTCAGCGCCGCCATCACCTTCGCCATCTGCTCGGCGTTCTGGCGCATCGCGGTGTTGGTGTCGGCGCCGCGGGTGACCACGCCGGTGGAAATGGTGGCGACGTCGGGCACGCGCTTGCTGCTCGCCTCCGCGCTCACCGAGAGCAGGGTCCCGTCGCTGGACACCATCGGGGCGACGGGTGTGGAAGTCTGGGCGCAGCCGGAAGTCATGGCGGTTCCTGTGGCAAGGGCGATCGCCAGCATCAGCGGGCGGAGGGACAGGCGGGATCGGGTCACGTGGTGCTCCTGTGCGTATCGCGGAAAGGGTGGGCCTGCCAGGGTTAACGGGCCGTGAGACGGGACGGGGTTGCGCTGCCGCGCCCTGTTGGCGCCGATTCAGCGCCGCGCGGTGGCCTTTCCTACAGCTTGCGCGGGTTATCCTGCCCGCATGCTGCATCTTGCCTCGCGCTCACCGCGCCGTTCCGAATTGCTGGCCCGGTTGGGCCTCGACTTCGGCATCCTCGACATCGACATTCCCGAGCAACGCGGTGAGGATGAGCCGGCGCTGGACTATGTCTCGCGCGTGGCGCGGGAGAAGGCGGGCGCGGGCCTGTTGCAGGTGGTCGCGGTGCCGGGTGCGATGGTCATCGGCGCCGACACCGAAGTGATCCTGGATGGCGAAGTGTTCGGCAAGCCGGCCGATGCCGATGCGGCTGCGCGGATGTTGCGTCGGCTCTCCGGGCGCACGCATACGGTCGCGACCTCGGTCTGGCTGGTTTCGGCGGGCGACGAGCGTCAGGCGACCTCCATCTCCAAAGTCACGTTCGATGCGCTCGACGATGCCCGCATCGAACGCTACCTCAACACCGGCGAATGGCAAGACAAGGCCGGCGCCTATGCCATCCAGGGCGCGGCGCAGGGCTTCATCGCGCACCTGGCGGGCAGCCATTCCGGGGTGATGGGCTTGCCGCTGTTCGAGACCGCGACCCTGCTGCGCGGCTTCGGGGTTGCCGCATGAGCGAGGAGATCCTGGTCAACGTCACCCCGCGCGAGACGCGTGTGGCCGTGGTCGAGAACGGCATGCTGCAGGAACTGCACATCGAGCGCGGCGGCCAGCGTGGCGTGGTCGGCAACCTCTACAAGGGCCGCGTGCAGCGGGTGATGCCGGGGA
>JAEXBT010000170.1 GCA_023393895.1 Pseudomonadota bacterium | reverse complement strand
GCCGGGTAAACTGCGCATATGGGACGCTGGTACGGAAAACTGCTGGGCCTGATCGCGGGCGTGCTGCTGCTGCGCGGCAACCCCCTGTTCGGCGCGGGTATCGGCCTTCTGGTCGGCCATGCGTTCGATGCCGACTGGTTCGGCCTGGGTGCACGGCAGAAGCCCTATCGCGTCTTCGGCCTGACCCGCGAGGCGAGCGATGCGGAGATCGACCTGGCCTACCGCCGCCTCATCTCGCAGTACCACCCGGACCGGTACGCCGATGCCGCGCCGGAACTGCGTGCGCAAGCCGAGGCAAGGGCGCGCGAAATCAATGCCGCCTACGACCGCATCAAGCAGCTGAGGAAGACGCAACGATGAGCCGCCAGTCCACCGTCATCGCGCCTTCGATCCTCTCGGCCGACTTCGCCCGGCTCGGCGAGGAAGTCGACAACGTGCTCGCCGCCGGCGCCGACTGGGTCCATTTCGACGTGATGGACAACCATTACGTGCCCAACCTCACCATCGGCCCGCTGGTCTGCGAAGCCCTGCGCAAGCATGGCGTGACCGCGCCGATCGACGTGCACCTGATGGTGGAGCCGGTCGACGCGATCATCCCGATGTTCGCGAAAGCGGGCGCGACCCATATCAGCTTCCACCCGGAGGCCAGTCGCCATGTGCATCGCAGCATCCAGCTGGTGAAATCGCTGGGATGCGAGGCTGGGCTGGTGCTCAACCCGGCAACGCCGGTCGAGGTGCTCGACTACGTGCTGGACGAACTCGATTACATCCTGCTGATGTCGGTCAATCCGGGTTTCGGCGGGCAGGCCTTCATCCCCTCCACGCTCGACAAGTTGCGGCGCGTGCGTGAACGCATCGATGCCAGCGGGCGAGCGGTGCGACTCGAGATCGACGGCGGCGTCAAGCCCGAGAACATCGGCGAGATTGCTGCGGCAGGTGCCGACACCTTCGTGGCCGGAAGCGCGATCTTTGGCCAGCCGGATTACCGCGATGTCGTCTCGCGGATGAAGGCCGCGGCCGAAGCCGGCTGAGCGGCCATTGAAAAGCCGGCGCCTCGCGGCACCGGCTTGGAAGACTTGGAGGCTCCATCCTCCGCGTTTCTTCCTTGGCTATGGCCTTCCATGCTCCGTGGCCGATGTGACATCCCTATGACGGCGGCTTTCACGCGCGCTGCAGATGGCCGGCGATAGCGTGCGCCGATGTCGCCGCCTCCCGCTCCGATGATGCTGATCCTCAACGGCAAGTCCGCCGACGACGACGGCGTGCGTCAGGCTGTGCACACGTTGTGCGATTCCGGTGTGCCGCTGCAGGTGCGGGTGACCTGGGAAGCGGGCGATGCCTCGAGGCTGGTGGATGAGGCGATGGCTGTCGGCGTCGCCACGGTGGTGGCCGGCGGTGGTGATGGCACCCTGAGTGCCGTGGCCACTGCGCTGGCGCGCAGCACGCGTGATGCCAACGAGCTGCCCGCGCTGGCGCTGGTGCCGTTGGGCACCGCCAACGATTTCGCCGCTGCTGCCGGCATCCCGGACGACCCGCTTGCCGCGCTGGAACTGGCGCGCGATGCCGAGCCACGGTCGATTGACCTGCTGCGGATCGGTTGTGGCGAGGAGGCACACTGGTGCGCCAACCTCGCCAGCGGCGGCTTCGGCACCGATGTCACGGTGGAGACGCATGAGACGCTCAAGGACCTCCTCGGTGGCCTGGCCTACGTCATCACCGGACTCGGCAAGCTGGGGCATATCGAACCGCAGCACGCGCGCTTCAACGGACCGGGTTTCGAATGGTCGGGCGAGTTCATCGCGCTCGGCATCGGCAATGGACGCCAGGCCGGTGGCGGGCAGGCCCTGTGCCCGGACGCGATGATCGATGACGGTCTGCTCGATCTCACCATCATCCCGCCGCTCCACGGTCGCTCGGCACCGTGATGGCCGAGGGCAAGGCGGCGGCACTCGACCGGGTGGCGGTTCGTGCGCAGTTGCCGTGGATTGAGATCGTTTCCGACGATCCGCTCACCCTCAACCTAGATGGAGAGCCGCTGCAGGCGCGGGCTTTCCGCATCGATTGCGTGCCCGGCCGCCTGCGGATGCAACTGCCTGCCGGGTGTGCGCTTGCCGTCACCCGGGGGCTTTGAACGCAGGCGGGGATGTCGATTAGAGTAGGGGAATGAGTTTGGTTTACGCGGACATTCCCGGCAACGGTTACTGGCGAGGGTGGCGTGCATCCGCCCTGCGTTCCGCCTGCCCGTTCCACCGAGAGAATCCGCGTGATTACCGAAGCTGAGTTCCAACGCCTGGCCGACGACGGCCACACCCTGATCCCGGTGGTGCGCGAGGTCCTTTCCGACCTCGACACGCCGCTGTCGGTCTACCTGAAACTGGCCGATGGGCCGCATACCTACCTGTTCGAATCGGTCGAGGGCGGCGAGCGCTTCGGGCGCTGGTCGATCATTGGCCTGCCGGCGCGGCGTGTCTACGCCTTCCACGGCTTCGAACTTCGGGTGAGCGAGGATGGCGTGGAAGTCGAGCGTCGCCAGGTTGAAGACCCCTTGGCCGAGGTCGAGCGCCTGCGTGCCGCCCAGCAGGTACCGCCGGTGGCCGGGCTGCCGGGATTCGCCGGCGGGCTGGTGGGCTGGTTCGGCTTCGAGTCGATCGGCTACATCGAGTCGCGCTTCGCAGACGGGCACGCGCGCGATGAACTCGGTACGCCTGACATCCTGCTGATGCACAGCGACGAACTGGCGGTCTTCGACAACCTGAAGGGCAGGTTGTATCTGGTGGTCCACGCCGACCCGGCCACGCCGCATGCCTGGGCGCGCGCCCAGCGCCGGATCGATGCGCTCGTGCACCGCCTGCGCCAGGCCGGCAGCGGCTATCCGGAAAGCCTGCAGGGCGCCGCGCTGGACGAGAGTCATTTCGTCAGCGGCTTCAGTCGTGAGGGCTTCATAGGCGCGGTAGAACGCGCCAAGGATTACATCCGTGCCGGCGATGCCTTCCAGGTGGTGCTCAGCCAGCGGCTGTCGGTGCCATTCGCCGCGCGGCCCGTGGACGTGTACCGCGCGCTGCGGGCGATGAATCCCTCGCCCTACATGTACTTCATCGATACCGGGGCGACGCAGGTGGTGGGCTCATCGCCGGAAATCCTCGTGCGACTGCAGGATGGCACCGTCACCGTTCGTCCGATCGCCGGCACGCGCCCGCGCGGCACCGACGCTGAAGCCGATGCCGCGCTCGAGGCTGAACTGCTGGCTGATCCCAAGGAGCGTGCCGAACACCTGATGCTGATCGACCTGGGACGCAACGATGTCGGCCGGGTCAGCGAGCCGGGCAGCGTGGTGGTGGGTGAGCGTTTCGGCATCGAGCGCTACAGCCATGTCATGCACATCGTCAGCGAGGTGAGCGGGCAACTGCGCGAAGGGCTCACCGCAATGGACGTGCTGCGCGCCGCGTTTCCGGCCGGCACGGTGAGCGGGGCGCCGAAGATCCGCGCGCTGGAGATCATCCGTGAACTCGAACCGGTCAAGCGCAACGTGTATTCGGGCGCAGTCGGCTACCTGGCATGGAACGGTGACGCCGACACCGCCATCGCCATCCGTACCGCAGTGATCCAGAACGGGCAGCTGCACGTGCAAGCGGGCGCGGGCATCGTCTTCGATTCCGATCCGGCGAAGGAATGGGAGGAAACGATGAACAAGGGTCGCGCGCTGTTTCGCGCGGTGGCACAGGCGGCGCGCGGGCTGTGAGGTGATCCGATGATCCTGATGATCGATAACTGACATCGGTGTCCGAGAAGGTTCGGCGGAATCCGAAATCTAGAAAAATGTCCTGTATGGACAACGGATTACGTCCGATGGCGTCTTTCTTTGTCCAGTTTCAGCCATGAGAAAAGCGGGTATCGTAGGGGGTACTTCACCCCGATACCCGCTTATGGCCGCCCGTCCAGCTGCACGCCTCACGGATGCCCGAATTCGGAACGCAAAGCGGGCCGAAAAGGCCTACAAGCTCTCCGATGGAAATGGCTTGTTCTTGGCAGTCCAGCCGACCGGCACCAAGTGCTGGCGATATCGCTATCGCATCGCGGGTAGGGAGAACCTGTTCGCCTTGGGGGAGTATCCCGCGATCTCGTTGCAGCAGGCGCGGACAGAGCGCGACAAGGCCCGTGAGCTGGTCAAAGAGGGGATCCACCCGGCGGCTCATCGGCGCGCAAAGCGGCTGGTCGCTGCCAGAGCGGCCGCGGATACTTTCGAGGCGATTGCCAAGGAATGGATTGAGCGGAAGAAGAGCGGCTGGACGAGCTACTACCTCTCCCAGGTGGAGACGGTACTGAGGCAGGATGTCTTCCCGGATATCGGACGGCTTCCGATCAAGTCCGTACGTGCCGCACATCTCCTTGAAATTTTGAAGCGTGTAGAACGCCGCGGAGCGCCATCGATCGCAATCTTGATTCGACAGTGGTCGTCTGCGGTTTTCCGCTACGCAGTTGTGACTTTGCGAGCTGACCAAGATCCAGCTGCTGCGCTGAAGGGCGCAGTGACAAAGCCAAGAACCAAGCACAAGAGGGCTTTGGCCAGGAGCGAGATAGCTGACCTTCTCGTCAAAGTGGAGGCCAGCGGAAGTTCCCCGCCCATCAAGATCGCGCTCCGGCTCCTGCTGCTTACTTTTGTGCGTCCGAAGGAGCTTCGTGATGCTGCCTGGGCAGAGTTGGATCTGGACAACGCTGTTTGGGAGATTCCCGAAGAGCGTATGAAGATGGGGACGCGGCACATTGTGCCGCTGAGTACCCAGGCGGTTGCATTACTCCGCCGACTCAAGGCAATAGATGGATCTCGGCCCCTGCTCTTTCCCAATCACAGAGATCCGCGCCGGCCAATGTCGCCGACGACGCTGAATCGCTGCCTCGAGCGGTTGGGGTATGGCGGCTATTTTTCTGCACACGGGTTTCGTGCGACGGCATCGACCCATCTGAATGAAATGGGGTGGAGCGGTGATGCGATCGAGCGGCAACTGTCTCATCAGGAGCGCAGCAAGGTTCGTGCGAGTTACAACCACGCTGAGTACTTGGCTGAACGTATCAGGATGATGCAGGCATGGGCTGATCATCTGGACGCCACCCTGAAAGCAACTTCCAAGGAGGTGGATGATGACAACTGACCGCAGCAAGAGTCGAAATTTACTCGCCGATGAAGGGTTCGGGACGATCGACCTGTGTGGCCTTCAGGGGGCCAGGGCACTGCGGCTCGTGAGGGCGATCCAGCCTGCTCGAACAGACGCAGGTGATTGGGGGATTCTGGTTCGCGGGCGTGGGTTCACTCGCTGGCTACGGCAAGATCCGTTGCCGGGGTTCTTCCTGTATCGGGGGCATTGTCCGACCAAGAGGGCCCCATGGCGCTTCTCCAATCGCGAGCTGGCACTGCGCATGGCTCAGACTCTGGGTCTTGTCAGTTCTGTTGGGCGGTGACGGGTCGTTCTGACCAAGCGGAAATTGTGTCCACTTCCCATAGAGCTAGCGCCGCCGATAGAACGAATCCGAAAGCATGCGAGGACGTGCGACGTGAGCGAGAGAGGTTGGGACCTGCTAGCAGCGTTGCGCGCGGGCGTGCAGCGCGATCCCTTTGCTGGGGGAGTTATGGCATGGGACGCTACCACCGCGTTCCTTTTGCGGATGGGGCTATTGTCCAGCGGAGCGTCGACGCTCGGCGAGTTGGACGCGCGCCTCGATGCCGTGGCCGAATTGCTGGAGATGTGTGATCGGTCGGGTTCAACATTTTGCGGCTTTGCCGTAGACGGAGTTTCGGAGTTGTCATTGGTCTTCGGCTTGCTTGCTGAGGAGCATCTATCGCCTCACTACAGCGAGTTCGAGTTGCACGGCGCCCTTGCGCTGTGGCACCTCGCTGAGGCGAGTGATGCTGCCAGTGTGGGAGATGCTGCAGATGTGGAGATGCATACGACCCAAGCTTGTATCGCAATCGCCTTTGCGATGGGACTAGGTGGCAGGACAGTGACGGAAGGCGAACTGAGGGAGCAACGGTCCCAGTCAGCACGCGTCGGCGCGAGCGCTCTGCACAAAGCGCGGGGAGAGCGCAAGCGTCGCTGTTTGGAAGAGTTTGACAGCAGCCCCGAGCTGCATCGGAACAAGGAGTTGGCAGCCGAGCGCTTGGCGACCAAGTACCATTTTTCCTTTTTCACAGTGCGCGATTGGCTCAAGGGGCGGTAGGTGTTCGGTCGTGTAGCGTTAGGATGTGTGATGTCTTGGTGGCTACCAATCGAGGATTCGGCATGAGAGCAGCACTACAGGTTTCCACGAGACTCTTGATTTATCTGGCCCTCAGTTATGCGTGGGCTTCAGAGGCTGCAGCTGTGCCTTCATCCGCGCAGGTGTTGTCGGTCCCGTGCTCTGAATCTGCGCGGGCCGAGTTCCTGAAGGGCCAAGCGTTGTACGCGCGGAAGTCCCAAACGAAGCCGCAGGACTACCGCGATGCGGTTGAATTCTTTCGCAAGGCGGACGAGATGGGGTGCCCGGAGGCTGCGGCCTACTTGGGTATCAGCTATCTGTATGGACATGGCGTGCCGAGGGACGTTGAGCGGGCGCGGGCGATCAGCGAAAGGGCAGCCGCAGCCGGAAATGAACTCGCCGAGTTCACAATGGGTCATATCCACAAGGATGGACTGGGTGTTCCAGTCGATCATGCGACGGCTCGTTCCTGGTACCGGAGAGCCGCTGAGCGAGGTAATGCAGAGGCGGCGACCATTGTTGGGCTGACGTACGAAGGCGGATATGGAGGCCCTCGCGATGTGAGCGAGGCCATCCGCTGGTA